>CASEBB010000067.1 GCA_949286015.1 uncultured Succinivibrionaceae bacterium
AAGTACATTAGGAGCCAACAAAGGCCGATGTAACTCCCACGTTAGCCGCTTTCATCCCTACGCTTACGCATAGGGAATTTCGCGGCTGTTAGTTAAAAGCAGCTTATAACCCATGGCTGAAACCTAACCTTAGCTAAACATTTACACGGTGCTAAATGAAAAAGCAAAAAAGCACACCGCTAAGACCGCCTCACTCTAAAGCGTGGCTGCGCAGCAGCGCAGCTCCGCTTAGCCTTGAGAGGTCTCCACAGTGTGCTTTTCATAGCCCCAGAAGCAGGAGCCTCAAGGAGCTCCCTAAAGGAAGGAGCTCCTCCTTACAGCCTTTCCTTAAGGCCTGAGCGCTACCTGCTACTTAGCAGAGTTGTTCGCGAAGTCGTGATCGCGATGGCTGTGCTGGTAATGACTTAACTTGAAACGCGCTAAGTTGTTAACCAGCTTGCGAATCGAGCTCACCGAGTTGTCGCAGTGACCAATGGCCTGCTCCGCAGACTGCACAATCACCTCGGTATCCGACGAGATCTTTTGCATGTTGGTCGAGATCTCCGAAGTAGCAGTGGTCTGCTCTTCAGCGGCGGTGGCGATCATACGGATCTGATCGTTCACCTGAGCCACGAAATCGAGAATGCTGTTTAAGGTGTTCTCGATGTTGCTGGCGCGATCAGCTAAGGAGTTGATATTCTCCACCGAGGTGTTCATCGAAGCAGTAGCATCGGCGGCATCCTGCTGCACTTGATGCACCATCGACGAAATCTCCTGCGTCGACTTCGAGGTGCGGCTTGCCAGCGCACGCACTTCATCAGCAACCACGGCAAAGCCACGACCAGCCTCACCGGCACGTGCCGCCTCAATAGCCGCATTTAAGGCTAAGAGGTTAGTCTGGGCAGCAATCTCGTCAATCGTACCCACAATCGAGCCAATCTTTTGGGTTTGCTCGGCCAGAGCCTGTACCTTGCTGGCGTCGTTTTGAGTGTAAGTGGACTGATTGCGGATGTCATCAATGGTAGCGCGAATTAACTTCACGCTATCCTGCGTCACGCTGGTGGACTGATCCGATAAGGTCGCAGCCTTCTCGCAGTTAGCGGCAATCTCTTGCGTGGTAGAGACCATCTCGTTAGCCGCAGCCGCCACCGTAATGGCCTGTTGCTCTGCCTCCTTAGAGGACAGCATAATGGCATCAGCCGATCTCTTGGTGTCGTCCAGCTGGAAGTTTAAATCGTTGGCCATGTCGCGAATCATCTGAATCGAATCGCTCAGGTCATTACGCATCACACGCATCGCCATGGCTAAGTCGCCAAACTCATCCATGCTGTGGTGACCATCGATATCCACATCCAGATTGTTTTGTGCAATCTGATTGGCCGTATTCACCGAAATGATGAGGTTGTTGGTGATAAAGCGCGCCATCAGCAGGGAAATGATGATGCCTAACAACACCGCACCACCCGCTAAGCCGATCACGATGTAGGCCATGGTGGTGTCCTCAAGAGAGCTCACGGCACTGTTGATGTTATTCACCACCGAGCGGCTCATCGAAGCCGTTAAGGACGACATCTGCGAGGAAAGTGGCTGCAGCTCAGCTAAGTAGAACGATAAAGCATCGTAAGGCTTACCCGCATCTACTAATGGCACGATCACCATGTTGTAAAGCTGCATGTAGCGATCGGCTAATTCCTTTAGCTGCGTAAGGTCGTTGCCAAAGAAAGCCGCATCCTGACGGATCATATCTTCCATGTGGGAGATAGCCGTCGTGGCATTGTTCTCAAAGCGCTGTCTAAACTCGGTCGTCACGTTGCCTGGAGTTAAGTACTCTGAGAGGCTGTTATTGGCGGCAACAATGCTGTTGTTGACGTTTAAGGTTTGCTCAAAGCGCGTCTCCACCAGATTGCGCACTGAAGTCGCCACGTCAGTACTAGCAAAGAGCGCTTGCACCGCAATAAAAGAAATAATGCAGGTCAACAACAGGATCATGCTGAAAACGAGCATGAGCTTGCTCTTGATTTTGAGTTTGCTCCAGATGCCCATCGCGAAACTCCTCCGAACTTACCTCGTGTTAAGGCATTAGAAAAAGACCCTGAGACCGACAGCTTCCGCTTTTGCCCCTACTCTGTAGCCCCTACTGCCCCCCCTAACTTAAGAACTTAAGAGAGTTGGCAGGCACAACGGAGTGGAGCAATTGCGGTGCTAAGCAGCCTCAAAGCAGCTGCTTAGAATTATTGGGCTCCCCAGCGCTTGAGAATAGCCTCAATAGTGCCGTCCCGCATCATCTCTTCGATAGTCGCATTAATGATGGCGGTGTACTTGTAATCTTTTGGCATGATAAAGGCGAATTGACCGGTTTCTTCGGCAAAAGTTTGGTCAATAACCGCCAAATTCACGCTCGGCACCTCGCGCACGAAATCCACCGCAGGCGGGCGGTCGTAAATGAGCGCATCCAAATCACCATTAGCCACCTCAAACAGGGCTAAGATGAAATTGTCAAAAGGCTCGACGTTAGCGCCAATGTGACGCGCAAAGTCCTCGACCACAGAGCCGCGCTCAAAGCCCACACGCAAGCCCTTAACATCATCAAGGGTCTTAATTTCATGGTGACTCACCTTGCTGTAGACCAAGGTCATGCCGGAGCTAAAGAAGACGGGGGTAAAGTCGTAGCTTTTTTCACGCTCTGGAGTACGGGAAATACCACCAATGACGATATCGGCAGTACCGTTTTGTAAGCGCGCAAAGGCCTCAGCGCGTTGCAGAGGGAAGATACGGTTTTCACGGAGGTTAAAGAGCAAACGCCGCTGCAGCTCGTAGATGATATCGACATCAATGCCCTGCGGGTGGGTGAGATCAGTCTCAAGGAAACCTTGCGGCGCGCCTGTAGGATTAACAAAGACGGTGAGCGTCACGTTTTCCATTTCACCGATTGCATGGCTTACAGACGAAAAAGCCATGACACCGGCTGCCAGTATAGCGGCAGCAATTTTCTTGCTTAATCCCATAGCATTCAGCTCAGCTAAAAACCTACAGGTTATGCACCTACAGGTAGTGCCTGCACCTTAACGTGCATGATGAGAACAAGTTTGTCGTTCTCGGTGTAGCGCCTGATAGCGACTTGACGTGATAGCTTACAGGAACTCACTGCCAAAAGCCGCAAAGTAGTCCTTTGCTCTATTGGGCTTCCCAGCGCTTGAGAATAGCCTCAATAGTGCCATCCTGCAACATCTCCTCGATGGTTGCATTGATAATGTCGGCATATTTGTAATCTTTTGCCATGGCAAAGGCAAATTGGCAAGCTTCTTCGTTAAAGGTTTGGTCAATGGTGGCCAAATTCACGCTTGGCACCATGCGCACGAAATCAGCAACCGGTGGGCGATCATAGATGATCGCATCTAACTTACCGTTAGCCACTTCAAACAACGCCAAAGTCAGATTATCAAAAGGCACAGCATTGGCGCCACTTTGCCGCGCAAAGGTCTCGGCGGGGGAGCCGCGCTCATAGCCCACACGCAAGCCCTTAACATCGTCAAGAGTTTTCATTTCAGGGTGGTTTACCTTGCTGTGCACCACAGTAAGGCCCGAGCCAAAGTAGACAGGGGTAAAGGCAAAGAGCTGCTCACGCTCTGGGGTACAGGAAATACCGCCGATCACGATATCAGCAGTACCGTTTTGCAGTCGCGCAAAGCCCTCGCTGCGCTGCAGGGGAAAAATACGGTTTTCACGGAGGTTAAAGAGCAAGCGCCGCTGCAGCTCGTAGATGATGTCGATATCAATGCCCTGAGGGTGGGTGAGATCAGTCTCGAGAAATCCTAGAGGCGCGCCTATAGGATTAACAAAGACGGTGACTGTGACGTTTTCCATTTCACCGATTGCATGGCTTACAGACGAAAAAGCCATGACACCGGCAGCCATAATGGCGGCAGCAATTTTCTTGCTTAATCCCATAGCATTCAGCTCAGCTATTAACCCCACAGGCTAGTGCGGAGACACCAACGTGCGCGATTAGACCAAGTTGTTATCGTTCTCTGCTGTGCAAGGCGTGGAGCCCCCTACCAAAGAGCGCTTACCCCTACTCAGAGTGGCAGCAGTGCTCTTTCCTGTGGCCCCTACCTTACGTGACAGCTAGCGGCGCGGTGACCAGTTACAGCAAACTGGGCACGTGCCCACAGCTAAGTTAAGTAAGGACAACAGGAGCTTAGCTTTGCTTAGCCTTACCGTTGCTCTCACCCCTCGCACCTTGCGCTTAGTGCGGCGTGATAGCTACCAAAAAGCACAAGTAGCGGTGGCAAGGTCACAGACGCTTAGCATCGCTTGGCCGTAGAAGTGAACATTAGAGCATCGGCGCTCAGCACTTTACGGCAAGTTTGTACCCATTACCATAGCACATCTAAAGTAAGAGACAGCAGCAAAGGTCACGAAATTAGCGGCTATGGGACAGATACGGTGCAAAGGAAAGGGGCCAAGCAAGCCAAGAGAAACAGGCATCTTGCGTCTAATTGCACCAAAAAGGACAAGCAAAAACACAACCACATGCACAACGGGCATTCTATCCATGGGCGTTAAGTTAAGCAAAAGCGCTTAAACATCAGCATCAGCGCCACTTAAAGTGGCTTTTAGGCCGGTCGATTGGCATTTTAGCCTTAAAACCCAGACTGGAAACACCTTCCAGCGCGATTTAAGTGGCTTGTAAATGCCTCTTTCACTACCCCAAGCGAACCACTAACTTAACGCCCATGCATTCTATCTAGAAAACAGGCCTATACGCCCAGTTGCTACCAGATTACAACGCCGTATGAGAGCCTTTGGGATATGGCCTGTCGTGAGCTTGCTGCCATCTTTGCTGCTGTAACTTTGGGTAACTATGATTGGGTAGTCATCATGAGCTGACTACAGCGTGAATCTGTGAGCTCTATTGCGCTTTTTTCCGGAAGTTGAGCGTTCTTAGTGCACGGTTACTGCTATGTGGCTAAGCTCCACACACCACATAACTGCCGTTACCGTTACCCCTCTCAAGATAGAGGCTTCAGCATACAGCTCGCTCTACACAACCATAAGACGCCAAGGAACAGCTTGCAGCAGCTGCTGCTGGTTGCGCCAGTAAACGTCTCACACCATGCTCTGCCCAGCCCAGCTCTTTCACCATGCCCCACTCCAAACTAAAAAAGGGGCTGCTCTTGCCACGACCACGGCGTAAACCGCAGCTGTAACAACAACAGCCCCTTGTCTGCGAACGCAGCACAAAACTGCGATCAATCAAAGGTTGGGATTTAGTACATGCCGCGCACCGCCACAGCGTAAGCTTAGCTTAGCTTAGCTTAGCTTAAGCGTAAGCTTAAGCTGCAGCGCACACCACACGTACTCACACTGCAAGAGCAGTGGCTCAGGTTTAGTGAGTCTTACTCACTGCGGCCGCCGTGCTAAGCAAGGCCAAAGTGCGAGCTTTTGCCCCGAGCGAACTTACCACCACAGCCGCTTCTTAACGCTTAACTCCTTTTGCCTCCCCACACCTTACACAGCACCGTGCTTAGCGCCACACTTCCTTACTAAAACAGGAAGGTAGCACCCTCTTCTGCAGAAGAGACCGTAGCACGGCAGGTCTTAAAGAGATAGCGACCGTAGGTTTGCTCGTAGCTCTCGGTATCAGGGTGCTCTGGAGTACGCCCCGCTAAGTCCGTAAGGCAGTTAATGGTGCCAGCCTCGGCATCAAAGTCGATCATGTCACCGTCGCGTAACAGCGCTAAATTGCCACCACGCAGCGCCTCTGGGCTCACGTGCAGCGCCGATGGGATCTTACCGGAGGCACCAGAGAGACGGCCGTCCGTTAAGAGTGCCACCTTAAAGCCCGCCTTTTGTAAGTTACCGAGCACAGGCATCAGCTTATGCAGCTCAGGCATACCCGAAGCAGCAGGGCCAGCGTAGCGCACCACAATCACGGCATCCTGATTTAACTCACCGGCCTTGTAAGCACGCTCCACTTCATGCTGGTCATTAAAGACACGAGCCGGAGCCTTAACATGGCGGTGCTCTGGGGCCACCGCAGAGATCTTAATCACCGAGCGGCCTAAGTTACCATTTAAGACCTTTAAGCCACCAAATGGCTGGAAGCAAGAGGACTCATCCGAGATTAAGACCTGAGGGTTCTTGGTCTCACCGCAGTCAACAAACTTGAGCTGGCCATCCTCTAACACTGGGGTGGTAAGTTGCGAGGCAAAGTCGCCCACCACGGTGTTGATATCCTCGTGCACTAAGTGACGACGCGACAGGGCCTTCATTAAGACAGGCACACCACCGGCCGCTTGCAGCGCATTGATATCTGGCTTCGCATTAGGGTAGATGCTCACTAACAGCGGCACCACCTCTGAGAGGTCAGAGATATCTTGCCACGTTAAGGTGTACCCAAAGGCCTTAGCAATGGCCACTAAGTGCAGAGTGTGGTTAGTAGATCCACCGGAGGCTAAGAGGGCCACCAAGGAGTTAATGATGTTCTTAGCGGTCACCACCTTGTAAAGTGGCATTGGGTGGGCACCCACTACAGTCTTATCGACAATAGCTTGGGCGATATGGTTAGTTAAGGCCTCACGTAATGGGGTGTATGGTGGCACAAAAGCAGAGCCTGGCAGCATTAAGCCCATGGCCTCAAACACTAATTGATTAGTGTTAGCGGTGCCGTAGAAGGTGCAGGTGCCCTCGCTATGGTACGAGCAGCACTCCATCTTTTGTAAGGCGCTCTTATCGAGCTCACCAGCGGCATACTTTTGGCGAATCTCCGTCTTTTCTTCGTTGGAGATACCGGTACCCATTGGGCCTGCAGGAACAAAGGCAATTGGCAGGTTAGCAAAGGCAGCGGCGCCCATGATGAGGCCTGGAGCGACCTTATCGCAGATACCTAATAACAGCGCACCATCAAAGCAGTTGTGGCTTAAGGAAATAGCCACAGATTGCGCCACGACGTCACGCGAGAAGAGCGACATGTCCATGCCTGGCTGGCCTTGGGTCACGCCATCGCACATGGCAGGGACGCAGCCTGCGACCTGAGCGGTGGCACCGACCTGACGCACGGCCTCTTTAATGGCCTCTGGGTAGAGGCGGTATGGGCAATGAGCCGAGAGCATGTCGTTATAGGCGGAGACGATACCGATATTGGCCTTAGCGCAGCCCACGACGTCATCCTTATCAGCACCGGAGGTACCTGCAGCGGCGTGAGCTAAGTTAGAGCAAGTGAGCAGATTACGCGCACGGCCTAACTTCTCTTGCTCGCCGATCATGCGCAGATAGGCCTCACGACCGGCCTTGGAGCGCTCTTCTAAGTTCTGAGTAACCTTAGCAACAACACTATTAAGCATTCAACCTTTCTCCCCACAAGACTGCGCTTGCCTTAGGCCTTTTGGCCTGTCTGCTGTGCAGACTGCTGACAGCTGAGACAGAGGCAAGCTCATCTTATGCGCTGTGTTCCATCCCCTTGCTTTCAGCTAAGAAGCGGCATCACAGCAAACCTTTGATCCCAAAATCCACCATAGAGAGCAGCGCTTTGCGCTCCAGCACTGTAGCGCGTGTATTCTCTCTGTAAGACTAAGCGCCAGCGCGGCGTGGCACCGCCCAGCGTGGCACTGCACAGCGTGGCACTGCACAGCGCAGTGCAGTGAGCTTGCTTAAGCCTGCAGCTTCTTTTCAACAGCGGCGATAGCCTCAGCGATCACCTTATCTAAAGGCTGCTCAATGGAGACACTGACCACATCAGTCTCCTCTGGGCCTGGCACCTCTAAGGTGTCAAACTGGCTCTGCACCATGTCCTTTTTCATGTAGTGACCTTGACGCGCGGCCATGCGCTCTAAGATGGTGTCCATGGAGCCGACTAAGTGCACAAACACTAAGCCCTCATTGTCCTTGCGGATAATGTCGCGGTAGGACTTCTTTAAGGCCGAGCACACGATCACACCCGACAGCGAGCGGCGTTGTAAGGAAAAGAACACATCACCGATGCGCTCTAACCATGGAGCACGATCCTCGTCGTTTAAAGGATGACCGGAGGCCATTTTTAAGATATTGGCCCGTGGGTGGAGGTCGTCACCGTCGATAAAGGTGGCAGCAAAATGCTGTGCCAGAGCCTTACCGACGCTGGTCTTACCCGAGCCACAGACGCCCATCACCACACATTTGATGGCAGCACTCATTCCCCTTGCTCCTGCTTTGCTTGTTTTTCCTCATACTGAGGTAGCCTCAGTGCAAGCTGCTCTTAAGCCCATCAAGCTTAAGCTCTGGCTACTTCAGTACAAGCATCTCAACCTTTGATCTCTTGCGTCACACTCCCCTGAGTAAGGCGTGTGACGTCGTAACACCACCGTAAGCGGTGGGCTTAGCTCCGCGCAAAAACACTGAGCGTTACTACCCCTGCTAACCCAAACTCTCGAGGTAGCTTCCACTTTAGTTTTTCGGTACTGCCTCTTGAGTGCTATCACCCTTGCGTGATTACCGCCACGCCTAAGACCAGAGCGTCGCATCACAGGTAAATAGCACAGCGCCTCCTCACAGCAAAAGAGGTCAATACCCGCAAAAGAGCACACCGCCTCGTATACCCCAAAGGCATACAGGCAGGTTGATGTTACTGAGAACATCATAATACCCAGATCAGCTCTTTTTGCAAGTGTTATCAGTAACATTTACCGTCATCTTCACTTTTTTCTGCTGAGCTGTAACATTCCTGTATTTACGGCCTTTTCCTGCACTTTTACCCCTTTTAGACCTCCCCCCCTATGTTTACCCCCACGCTAGCGCTGTAGCCCCATATTTATCAGGTTGCAGTGCTCCTCTATAGCGTAACAATAGCCTATTTACGGCACTTGTTAAAAGTGTAAGCTACTTCTCATTTTTACAAAGTCAGCACCTGAGGGGCTTTATTTACTTTTATGTTACCAGTATCATGTTAGCCATAACATGTTACCGGTAACGTGTATCTGTATAGTAACGCCTCTGGGCTAAGCCTCGGTGGTACTGCTTACAGGTAGATGACACCTCCTAACATGGCTCGCATGATCGCCCTGCTTTTACGACTGTCATCTCTCTGCTGCTGGCAGGAGCAAAGGTGGGGTGGTCGCCACGAGCACACGCAAGCTGCTCTGTGCAGAGCTGTGCTGTGCTGCGCTTTGAGCGCACACCACAGACTGGGACTACGCTTTTAACTTTGGTGAGACAAGGTGGCGTGTGGTGAGGGCTTACACCTTTTGCTGTCAGCCTCTGCTTTTTAGGCGCGGGCCTTTAAAGCCTTGCTGCAAACGCGTCGTAGTTTCAGGATATTTGCCGGTGCAACCAGCGTGTTTGGCCCGTCTTGCGGCTTAAAGCCGTAAGCAGGCACACACAGGAAAGGAAAAGGACAAGGAAAGAAGTCGCTGTCACTTGCTGACGTCACTTATGACGTCACTACCTGACGCCATTGCTGCATAGCTCCCCAGCACTCCTTCTTCTTACTTTTGCCTGTGCTTGTTAAGGTTTGGGATTCCCTCTTTTGCAGGAATAGTGTCATGGAACAAACTCTCGCGCACTCCACGAGCTATTTGCTCTCAGTGGCAGGTATCGCCGTTATCCTGCTGCTTTTCCTGATCATGAAACTAAAGGTGCATGCCTTTGTTTCTTTGGTCATCGTCTCCGCAGCCACGGCTTTAGCTACCGGCATTCCTTACAGTAAGATCATGCCGGAAATGCTCAATGGCTTTGGTGGCACCTTAGCCTCGGTCGCCTTACTGGTGGGCTTAGGCGCCATGATTGGTAAAGTGCTCGAGCAATCAGGTGGTGCTCAGGTTTTAGCTGATACCCTGATTCGCGTCTTGGGTGAGAAACGGGCGCCACTGGCGTTAGGTATTGCCTCGCTGCTCTTTGCCTTCCCTATCTTCTTTGATGCCGGCCTCGTGGTGATGTTACCAGTGGTGTTATCGGTAGGTAAGCGCTTAGGCGGTTCGCTCTTACGCTATGCCCTGCCAGCAACAGGTGCTTTCTCGGTGATGCACGTCTTCCTGCCACCACATCCAGGCCCTGTGGCCGCGTCGGGTATCTTAGGTGCTAACGTCGGCATGCTCGTGTTTGTCGGCATTATCATCGCCCTGCCAACGTGGTATCTCTCCTCTTACCTCTTTGGTCTGTACTGCGGTAAGAAGTGGCAGGTTCCTGTGCCTGACCTCTTTAAGGACGAGTCCAATAACGGCAAGGTCATTGTCCCACCTAAGTTTAGAACGGTGCTGGGTATCTTACTGACCCCAGTGATCCTGATCTTCTTAAACACTGGTATCACGACCTTACAAAGCACTGGTGCCTTACCACAGAATGACATTCTGTCGTTTATCACCATCTTTGGTCAGACCCCAATTGCCCTGCTCATTACCTTATTAGAGTGCCTCTTAGTCTTCCACAAAGAGTTTGGCATGAAGGCTTTAGAGGGCTTATGTGAAAAGGCCTTAGGCCCAATCTGCTCGGTGGTGTTAGTGACCGGTGCCGGTGGCATGTTCGGTGGCATCTTACGCGCCTCGGGTATTGGCGACGCCTTAGCCGGAACGCTCTCTGATTTAGGTATCCCAGTCATTCTTGCAGCCTTTATCATTGCCGCTTGCTTACGTGTGGCTCAAGGCTCTGCAACTGTGGCTTTAACCACTACTGCTGCTTTAGTGGCTCCAATTGTGGCCCAAAGCGAGTTCTCGCAACTGCAACTGTGTGCCATTGTAGCCTCGGTGGCTGCTGGTTCGGTGGTGCTGTCGCACTTCAATGACTCCGGTTTCTGGCTCTTTAAGGGCTTATACGGTGTCGATGAGAAGACCACCTTACGCACATGGACGGTGCTGGAGACCTTAATTGGTTGCATCGGTTTTGCGTTAGCTTGCGTGATTTTCGTGATCTTCTAAAAAGCGCCTTACAGCTGAGCAGCGGTCAAGCTGCACTCTACCAACACTCCCGCCTCACTCCCATCCACTCCAAACAGGAAATGCCTCTAAGATTGCCGCTGGTGCTTACGCTGGCGGCTGTCACCAACTCTAAACAGTAAGGTACGAGCTCTGAAGTACCAGTATGCAGGTGAGACCAAGGGCAGAACCTACTTACGAGGGCTTACAGCCGCATTCCCCACTCTCATTACAAGTTTGTTTTTCGCGCTCCCCCGAGTACTAAGCTGCGTGTGCAGTGTCTAGTACGAGCTCGCTGTCTGCACAGGTGCAGGTACAACGAACTCTGCTTTTTCAGCGACGATGTGCCAGATACTTACTGGGCATCGCTCCATAAGAGCAACAACATCCTCACATATTCACGACATCTAACTCCAAAGAGCTGCTGGCAGGCTTAAGCCACACCGCACTGCGAGCAGCTCTTTTTAAGCAAGGGAGTTATGTGAGGAGATGCACTGACACGCCGCAGAAATGCCCCTTAACACGTACCGTGTTGAGGGTGCTTACAGAGTTCCGCCTTGCGCTACACCCTTTACCACCTCCTAACAGTATCGTGAAGAAAGCTTCAGCGTCTGCATGGCGCAGCAAGATACGCCCATAAGTGCAGACAGCAGCCAAAGCCAAGCCGACACCCAATGGCCGGTATGGTTGCAACACAAACAGCAAAGCTTTTCTTCACCACTTTAGAGGCGCAGGCGCAAGGCTCTTTTTCTGGCACGACACGAAGTAGCGTCCAAACTTAAGAGAGGCGTTGATCGTGCCACCTCGTTTTGCAATACCAGTCGCCATGCTGCCAGTCCTCATGCTGGCGGCATGGAGTTTTAGCACCGGTTACGCACTCATCAAGATTTAGTCATCTGTGTTACCTTTCTAATAGCCGCTGTGCTGGGGTGAAGCCCAACTTTAGAGGTTTTAGCCGCTGAAGTTGCCTCTGGTACAGCCACCGAAGCCCTCATCATCAGAGGGCTTTCTTTTTTCTGCTCTGCGTACTGACAAAAGGCCATCCCCATGCGCCTTACGGTGCCTTATCTCGGTTTAAAGCGGCAGCACTACCATGTCACACCTCTGAGTAATGGTGGTAATGGCTGTTACTCCAGACCTTAAAGCACATGACCTCAAAGTAGCGCCACAGCTGTAGCGCCCACTCTGCGTACTGACAAAAGGCCATATCCATGCGCCTTGTGGCGCCTTATCTCGAGGCACTGCGTCAGCATGGTCACAGCGCATTTCCTCAAAGGTAAGCCCACCACGCACACTCACATCTCTTGGAGTAGATTCGCCGCCCCATACTTGAAGCCAATACTGACGCCAATCCTGACGCCACTCCCGCCCTATTACCCCACTTCCTTTTCCTGTGACAAAAAGTTACTAGTAACACTTTGCAAAAGCGCTATTTTAACCTACAATATGCCCCGTGATGTTACTTAACATGTTACGTCACACACTATGCGCATATAGGCACTCATGGTGGTAAAGCACCAGCATTCGCTTCACAAACAGCAGCTTGCTTCTGCTTTTGTGGCTGTGCATGCCGCCACAACCTTAGCCGTAACTACTCTGTAGCCGTAACTACTTTGCTCACTTTTACTTAGGAGGCGGCGCTGCTCCCTATTTGCCCAAGGTAAACCTTAGGCCATAGCTTGCAAAGCGCCGAGAATTGATGATGAAAAACGCACGCGTTACCCTCGACGACATTGCCCAAAAAGTCGGTGTGTCCAAAATGACGGTCTCGCGTTACATCAAAAATCCCTCCTCCGTCGCTAAAGAAACCGGCCGTAACATCAAAGCCATGATCGACGAGCTCGGTTATGTGCCTAACCGCGCCCCTGTGATGCTGACGCAAGCTGCCACCAATACCATTGGCCTTGCTGTCTCCTCATTCTCTAATCTGCTCTTTTCTGAACTAATCGACGGCGTCGAAGAACGGGCTCGCGAGTACGGCTTTGATGTGCTCATCAGCCACACCTCCTACAAAGAGGAAAAAGAAGAGCGCAAAATCATGCAGCTGCTCTCCTATCAGGTTGATGCCCTTATCCTCACCGAGCCTTTCCACACTCCCGCCACGCTCAAGCGCCTGCACATGGCGCAAATCCCTGTGGTCGAGCTCATGAGCCTCATCGACCACCCTATCGATATGAACATCGGCTACGATCACGTTAAAGTCTCTTACGGCGCGATCAAAGGCCTCATCCAGAGCGGTCGGAAAAACATCGCCTACCTGCGCTCCCGCCTTGACTCCCGCACCATGGATCGCCAATACGGCTATGAGATCGCCTGCCATGAGGCGCACTTGCCTACCTACATCTTTGGCTCGGATGTGCCCTCAAACTTCTCCCGTGGTGCGACCATGATGCGTCAAGCCCTCAAAGAAGTGCCTGACCTCGATGCTATTTACTGCACAAATGACGACGTCGCCATTGGTGCCATGATCGCCTGCTCCGAAATGGGCATCAAAATCCCTGAGCAGATTGCGGTGCTGGGCTATAACGGCCTCGATATTGGTACCGCCACCATCCCAAAGCTCTCCTCTATTGTCACCGCCCGTAAGGAAATGGGCCGCATGGCGGTCGATCTCATCATGCGCCGCCTGCATAACGAGACGCTCAATCAGCAGCGCATTGAGCTCTATCCAATGCTCAGCTTAGGCGAGACTCTTAACCCCCAAGAGCGCGCTACCCTCTCTCGTATCTTCGATACGCTCTACGCCATTAAGCTGCCAAAGCTCAAAATCCCTTACCCATCCGTGCCGAGCTTAGGCAGCATGGAGTACAGCAACAGTAGCGCTAATGGCGGCTCTAACAGTGCCGCCGCAGGCCAGAACGGCAGTGCCGTGGGAAGTAAGGCTGTCGCCCACAATAAGCGCGGCCATAATGCTGCCAGCGCTCCGCTAAACTACAGCGCTTACGAGCGCAGCAATGTGCCAGACAGTGACTTCCCTGAGGAGGAGATGCCGCCATTAGAGGCAGAGAGTCAGGTTGTTCCAGCGCCCGCCCCTACCACCACCCGCGCAAAAGCCAAAAAGCGCCACTAAAAGCCGCGCCGCAGCACAGGCAAAGCGCAGCTAACGCCGCAGGCTAAGAGCAATGCACTGCTCTATAGGGCTAAACACGTCTGCTTACAGTCGGCACGGCTGCATACAGGTGGGGTGCAACACAGCAGCGACAGTGTCGCGCTCTATCTTGATGGGGCTAACCTCAAAGGTAAATGTGCAGCCACTCAACTGGAGTCGCTGCCGCAATAGCGCTGTGCGGCGCTTGTGCTGGCCTTTTCATCTCAAGGGCAAACTCAACTACGCTCTGCTGTGCCTGCCAGTTAACGGCACAAACTTGCGGCCATGTGGCAGCCGCTGCTTAAGAGCGATTGCACCTCATTGTGCCGCACTCTGTTTCTGCCCCCTATCTCCGCTACAATAGCGCCGCTTTTCCACAGTCCTCTGCGCCCACGTACAAGGCGCCTCAGTTAGCCGTCCCTTACTTAAAAGGCTTAGTAAGAGTACAATAGACCAACGGTGTGTACATGCTACTTTTGCCCACGCTACTGTAGCCTTTCACCACAGAACAGTTTGCTGATGCCGCTGCTATACCCAAGCGCTGCTCTCAAGCGCAGATACGCTGACAGGTCAGCACGCCACAAAACTCAGCTACTCCCCCTTTTCACCTTCACAGAGGATGTCCTACCTACAAGCAGGCTAGCGTTTTCCTCCAGCAACCAATTTAGCAATAGAGAGTGCCATGGCAATTTCTCTGAGAACGACAGAAGAAATCTATTTAATGCGCGCAGCCGGTAAGATCGCTGCTGATGTCTTAGTGATGATCGAGCCTCACGTCAAAGCCGGTATCACTACCGGTGAGCTTGATGATATCTGCCAAGAGTACATCTTAAGCCAAGGTGCTACCTCGGCCTGCTTAGGATATCACGGCTACCCAAAGTGCGTTTGCATCTCCGTCAATGAGGAAGTCTGCCACGGTATCCCAGGCAAGCGCCGCCTGCATGATGGCGATATCCTCAACATCGATGTCACCGTCATCAAGGATGGCTACTTAGGAGACACCTCTAAGACCTTTATCGTCGGTGAGACCTCCGCTCTTAATCAGCGCCTCGTAAAGGTAGCTCAAGAGGCCCTCTACACTGGTATTAAGACCGTGTACGCAGGCTCTAACCTCATGGACATCGGAGCTGCCATCCAAAAGGTTGCGGATAAAGCCCGCTTCTCCATTGTGCGCGATTACTGCGGCCATGGCATCAATAGTGTCTTCCACGACGAGCCTACCGTGCTGCACTACAAGAATAACGACTTCGTGCCACTTAAAGCTGGTATGACCTTTACCATTGAGCCAATGATTAACATTGGCACGCACAAGTGCCGTGTCAATCGTCACAATGGCTGGACAGTAACCACTGCTGACAAGCTGTCTTCGGCTCAATTTGAGCACACCATTTTGGTGACTGAGGACGGCTGTGAGATCTTTACGCTGCGTCCCGAGGAAGATGGGGTTAATGGCATCTCCCGCTTTATGGTCAACCGCCCAGGCGTGTAACCCGCACAAGGTAACTGACGGCAGTAATGCCGTCATTGGCGTCAGGGAGTGGCGTTAGGAGGTGGAGTCAGCAAGTGAAGTCATTAGCCTCACTGTATGCTGTGTGTTTGCGCTGTAAGGAGTATCTCTTCCCCTGTACAGCGGCAGCTTAGCATCACTATCTAAAGACAGCGGCCAATACCATACCCGCGAACCTAAGGTATGACAGTAGGACATTACACCTCAAAGCGACCACACCTCAGGAATAGGTAACCTAAAAGCGCCTGACGGCGTCTTATCTCGAGAGTAGTGCCTTTGCAAAATCCTACTCTCAGGGTAAAACACCTGATTGTAGGCAGTTACTTCCTTTGAGATTTGCTTTTTGGGATACTCACTAATAGCAGCCACTTTCAGCGACATCACCAATAGTACCTTGCGGCTATAGTTGGATTAAGCTCGCAGGTATGTGTTGCAAAGCGTGCTGCCCCCACTACTCTTTTCCAACAACTCCCCGCCACTCTCTACACCTCCTGCACACGCAAGGCACGCTTAGTCCCTTGCGCTTAACCTCTGACCGCAGACACGCACCCCTTTGAGGTTGCTTTCTTTTGGGCCTCACATCACCATGGAGGACGAGCTGTTATGTATACCAGAATCAATCTGCCTCGCACCCAAAAGGTCGTTAACCTCATTGTCGATCAGCCCTTTACCTGCCCCCTCGACTTTGCCACCATTAAGACCGGACGGGCTTATTTAGCGCAGCTTGAAGAACAGCTGGTGACATTTTTTGATGCCAGTTACGCCGTCTCGTCACTGCTTGACTACCGCACCTACTACGTCGACTGCATGATGCGGGAGCTCTATAAGCAATTTGGCCTTAATGCTGTAAGTGACCTCGCGCTCCTTGCTGTTGGTGGCTATGGCCGCAGTGAGCTCTTTTTAAAGTCCGATATCGACATTCTCGTGGCGAGCAAGGACGCACTCTCAGATGAGGCTCAGGAAAAGGTCTCGCAATTTATCTCTTACCTCTGGGACTTAAAGCTCGATATCGGCTCATCGGTGCGCACCATTGCCGAGACGCTGGAAAACGTCAATGCCGACCTCACCATTTGCACCAACCTCTTAGAAACGCGCTTTATCTGTGGTAATCAGAACACCTACAACCTGCTCCTTACCACTATCCACAACGACAGTACGTGGAACACCAAGCGCTTTTTCCACGCAAAGGTGGCAGAGGAGTTAGAGCGCCATCATGCCTATAAGGACACAGCCTACTCCTTAGAGCCTGACCTCAAGCAAAACCCTGGAGGCATCCGCGATATCCACGTGATGCAGTGGATTGCTAATTTCCACTTTCAGGCAAAAACCCCTGAGGACATGCTCTCTTTGGAGTTCTTAAGCCCTGAAGAGTATGAGGAGCTGATCGAGAGCCGCGATGTGCTCTATCAGGTACGCTACGCTCTGCACGTGTGTAATCGCAAAGAGGACAATCGCCTCACTCTCGACTACCAGCCAAGCGTCGCTACGCGCTTAGGCTACCACGGTGATAACAACATCTGTGTTGAGAACATGATGCGCGATCTCTACCGCACCCTGCGGCGCATTCGTGAGCTCAACTCCATGGCGCTGCAACTTGAGGTGCTGCGCATCACCGGTCACTTGGGCGATGAGGAAACCCAGTTCTTAAGCAACGACTTCCTGCGTCGGGGGCCGCTTATTGACGTCACCTCGGAAGAGGTCTTTGAAAACGATAAGAGCAAGATGCTCGAGATCTTCTTGCTCATGTCTAAGCACCCTGAGGTGGTGGGCTTACACGTCAATTGCCTGCGTTTGTTACGTCGCACGCGGCGCTCGCTGTCCAACTACCTTGTAGAGATTCCGGAGTGCCGTGCCATCTTTAAGAGCATTCTGGAAAACCCCAATGCGGCCTGCGTAGCCTTACCTCTGATGCACGAGCACCGTATTCTCTCAGCGTACATGCCATCGTGGGAAAAGATCGAGGGCTTAAGCCAGTTCGATATGTTCCACACCTTTACGGTGGATGAGCACACGGTGCGGGTGATCAAAAACATTGAGCTCATCTCCCGCTCCACTGAGAGCGTCCATACGCTCTTTCGCCACGTCTACAATCAGATCTCCAATCCGGAGATCCTCATTGTGGCGGCCTTAATGCACGACATCGCTAAGGGCCAAGGTGGGCACCATGCGCAATTGGGCGCTGGTGAAGCACTGTACTTTTGCCAACTGCACAAGTACACTCTTTACCAGACCCGCTTAGTGTCGTGGCTGGTGTTAAACCACCTCTTGATGTCAGCTACGGCCCTGCGCCGTGACATTAACGATCCGCAGGTGGTGAACGAGTTCTCAAAGCAGGTGCAGGATGAAGAGCATTTAAACCTGCTCTACTGCTTATCAGTGGCTGATATCAGTGCCACTAATGACCATGAGTGGAACTCGTGGAAGGATCAGGTCTTTAAGCAGCTGTACTTTGCGACGCGTCAGGCCTTACGCCATGGCCTTGAGATGCCACATGACATCAAGCTGCATGCGCACGAGAATCAGGAGCTGGCGCTGTCTTACATGCACGACCTCAATGAGCAGGACGTGCGCACCTACTGGTCTTACTTTAAGCCGAACTACTTCATCTACTACACGCCATTTGAGCTGGCGTGGCACACGCGCAACATCCTCACCTACCAGCAGCAAAAGCCGCTCATTCTCTTTGCGCAGCATCCGGAAACGGGTACGGAGATGCTCATTTACACCAAGGAGCACCATCGGCACTTTAACTTTGGGTATCTGGCTTACATCATGGCCAAGAAGCGCCTCAACATTCAGTCGTCGCAGTTTATCCGCAATAAGCTCAACCACTCGCTGTGGACAATCAAGTTCCAGTCGCAAAAGGGTACCTGCATCGACAATGACCGGCTGCACTCCATTCGCTTAGCGCTGCTGCAAAGCATCGATGAGAAGCCGAGCATTGAGAGCTTGGATCTGCAAGACAAGAAGCCCAAGATCTTTAAGCTGCCAACGGTGGTGACTTACCTTGAGGATAGGCAAAAGGAGAGCACCAATCTGGAGATCTCGACCTTAGATCAGCCAGGCCTCCTAGCGAAGATTGGTATCACCTTCAGCAACTACGGCATCTTTGTGCGCAGTGCGCGGATCACGACCACAGGTGAGCGTGCAGACGACTTCTTTTCGATTTCGGACAAGCAGGGACGGCCGTTAAGTGAGCGCAGCAAGGATCGCCTTGCTAAGGCTTTGTATCAGGTGCTGGGAGCGGAGCGTAAGGATAAGTCACTGCTCTGATCACTGTGTTAGTGCTGAGGGTGGTGGTGAGCAGCGCCGCTCCCCAGAGGTTAGCGCAGACGCCGAGAAGACAGCGCTTTTGGTCTCACCTCAAGGTAGCGCCGCAGGGCGCTTACTCTCAGACACCACCTCGAGATAGGCACTGCTTGCTTGTTCTGAGGCCCCCTCAAGATAGCGCTCCAATGGCGCTGTCTCCCTTACATCTAACAGCAACCACCTCTTACGTGCACCACAATAAAGCAACTCTCCCCTGCCATCCCAACCTCTTGCGCTTTTTTCGCGCAATATCCCATACATATGCTCAAAATGGTGCATACTTGTGAGATTAAGTCCGCTGGTAGCTGCTAGTACACTCTCTGTTACCCACTTCATGGTAATAAGCGCAGCTCTTACCAGTACCTGAGCCCGCTACCTCACACCTGACGGCTTTACTGCGTTACTAACTACAGGCGCAATAAGCTCAAGATACGAGGAGAAAGCGCGCTCTGTTGCCTCTGTAGTTTTGATGAGTGCTATGAGCCAAGATCTGCAAACAATTATTGACAATGCCTTTGAAAATCGCGCCCAAATCACCAATGCTAACTGTGACGCTAATGTGCGCGCTGCAGTAAACGATGTGATCTCTGGCTTAGACGACGGCTCGCTGCGCGTCGCTGAAAAGATCGACGGTGAGTGGGTTACCCATCAGTGGATTAAAAAGGCCGTCCTCCTGTCCTTTAAGTTACAGGACAACTCCTTAACTGAGATCCCAGGCGGTGCCTACTACGACAAGGTTCCTTTAAAGTTTGCAGGCTACAGTGCCGAGCGCTTTGCCCAAGAGGGCTTACGTGCCGTGCCTGGTGCCGTTGTGCGTCGTGGCTCTTATTTAGAGCCAAACGTCGTGCTGATGCCATCCTTTGTGAACATCGGCGCCCGCGTCGGTGAGGGCACCATGGTTGACACTTGGGCTACCGTGGGCTCCTGCGCTCAGGTTGGTAAGCACGTGCACTTATCCGGTGGTGCTGGCATCGGTGGCGTGTTAGAGCCAATCCAAGCAGGCCCAACCATTATTGAGGATAACTGCTTCATCGGTGCACGCTCTGAGATCGTCGAGGGCGTGATCGTTGGTGAGGGCTCCGTGATCTCCATGGGTGTGTTCATTGGTAAGTCCACCCGTATTTACGACCGTACCACCGGTGAGATCATGTACGGTAAGGTGCCTCCATACTCCGTAGTGGTCTCCGGTAACCTGCCTTCTAAGGATGGCAAGTACTCCTTATACGCTGCGATTATCGTCAAGCGCGTCGATGAGAAGACCCGCTCGAAGATCACCTTAAACGAGCTCTTACGCGAGGCAGAGAGCGAGAAGTAAGAGCGCTGCTGCGCTATCACTTTGAGATAGGACTTTAGCCCTTTTGGTTGTAGTGGCGGCTGTCACTGCCACAGCGGCAGCAGCCACGCACCTTCAAGTTAGGTGTAACACCACGGCCAAAGCACGCTCAAGGGTAAAACGTCAGCGCGTGATCAACGCAGTCCAGCCAGCGCACAGCCATAGCACACGGCGCCTGTGCAATTTCCTGCCACCACACTTCTCCCTTACTGTCTATTACTGGACTGACCACAGCAGCTGTTTCCAGCTTCTCTGTTGCTTTCTCTCTGCTCCCTACTCTCTACTCACTACGGCCCACAGCTAACGGTTCTCCACCCACTGCCCTGCAATAGTCACTACACCCCAGAGCACAGCGAGTTTTCCCCTCTGAAAATGAGGATAAATTAGCGCCAACCTTCGCATGGGTTTAACCCTAGCTCACAACGCTCTTAGGGCTTATCTATGCCCTTTTAGACTTGACATATGGGCCTCTTATCAGTAACAATGATCTAGCAAATTAGGCGCAGCAAAATGCCACCAAATTAAACTTAGGAATCGCCTGCACAGGGTTGCGACAATGGTTCCGTGGCATAGCAACTGCACTTTATTTTCATTGATGCTGAACTTTGCACACAAAGACAGCATTAGCCGCCAAGATCACCATTGCGCTCTGAGCAAGCAAGGTGGAATCTTGAGCTTACATGTAAGTACCTAAACACCACACCAAAGCAGCTTCAGCTGTCTGTGGCCAACTTACTTTTCTACGTAGATTTCTTCACAGAGGCCGCCACATTACGCGCTACGCAACGCCTGTGACCTCAAGCCTGGCAGGCACAGAGATTAAGCTTTGTGTAGAGCACAGTACGGCAAAGCCCCCCAGAGCTCGTGTTCAGCTCTTCCTACGCTGCTAAGTTCTCACGCTAAGGCCTTGGGTCTCATGGCGCTTTCATGACTTGGTAGAGACAGGGACGAGATTGCTCTGCAGGTACCTCTGGTGAGGATAGTCACTCCGTCAAGCGGATGGTTGCATATGGCGAGCAAACTCATGTCCACCCAACAAAAGCAGTCTTGGGGATCATCGCGTCCACAAGAAGGGCGCCATGCCATTATTGGGGGAAAGAAGAGAGTCGCCGCCCCAAAAGATACGAGCGCTAAGAAGAAGCCTGCCAGCTCTGGTAAGAGCACAGCTGAGGCTAAAAGCACTACCGGTGCTAATGCTGATGGCAAGCTGCCATCGATGCGTGAAGTGCAGGAAAAGAAGCGCTTAGATCGTCAGGAAAAACTCAAAGCGGCTAAAGAGAAGGTGTTAGAGCAGCGCCGTATTAAGCGCCAACACCAACTGGAGCGGCAAGAGCAGTTACGCAAGCGCCAGCGCTGGTCGCTGATCACCTTTGCTCTGGGCTTGTTTGTGATGTTAACGGCGCTGATTGCGCTGTTCCCATCGACGCCAATGATTATCTTCAGCACCCTGCTGATGTTCTCGTTTTTCTTTTTGGGCATCGCCTACCAGCGCATGGTGATGCAGTTACTGGTGATTGCCTTGGCGTGCGTGTTCATAACCGGCGCGTTCTACGCTATTGTGTCCTCGATTTAGCGCGGCACAAGCAGCATCCAGAGAAAACCCGAAGCCACAAACTTCGGGTTTTTGCATTTCTGGGTGGTGGTAAAGCACAAAGAGCCCAAAAGCAGCCTCAAGGACTGCGCTGATGGCTAATGGCTGCAGCTGCTCTCATCCCAGAGAGTACGGGCTAAGCGCTAATCGTCCCAGCGATCATCGTCGTCCCACCGGTCGTCATCATCGTCATCATCCCACCGGTCATCGTCATCCCAGCGATCGTCGTCGTAACGATCGTCCCAATCATCATCATCATCAGCGAGCAACACCGGAGCTGTTAAGACGTCGTCCTTAACAGCGCCCGCCCCTAAGACCGCTGGCGCAACATCTTCTGCTGCTACCGCTAAAGGTGCAGCGTCGGTGTGCAAGCTGAGGTCAAGCGGCGCGCTATAGTCGCTGGCTTGAGCACTAAAGGAGAGCCCCCAGAAGGCGGCAATGGTAGTGAGGCCAAGGGCCAGATGCCAAGTCTTCTTTTTCATAAGAAATACCCTGTGATACGGGGTTAAGCACGTGTAAGCAGCACACCGCTAACGCCAGCATCTTGCGCTTAAGCTTGCGCGTGCGCATGCGCGCACTGGCTGCTTACTTGAGATTAGGCACCTACACTGTAGCGGCTCCCGCCTCGTATAGCCACTACAGATAGAGCTGGTACCTACTGCGGTCTCACCCGCGCAGGCTCTCAATTGCGGGGTGATACCGTTATGAGTGGCACAGTCAGAGCGTGCTGACCGCACCGGTAATCTGGATTTATACGAGTGTGCCACAAGGGCACTACACGCTGGATGCTGGTTACCTCATGACAGCGCGGGCGCTTCTTCTACACCCTACTGCTAGGAATCAGTTCCATCTGAATTCACTCCTTTAGAACGGCTAAAAGGCTCGACCTTTTAGGCCGAGAGGTGATGGTGCTGATTTCAGCTACAAGTGCAGGGACTACAGCGCAGGCTGCAGTAAAGGATGATGTGGCTTAAGTCCACTCATCGCCCCACTCGTTTTCGTCCTCATCGGGCTCGTCCTCGTCAGGCTCGTTCTCATCAGGCTCCCACTCGTTTTCGTCACGTTCCCACTCGTCTTCATCTTCCCAATCGCGGCCACGCCAGCGGTCACCACGATAGTGATCACGGTCGTAACGATCGTGGTAATCACGGCCATAATGGTCACGGTCATAACGGCCGTGATAGTCGCGGTCATGATCGTAATCGCGATCATAGCGATCACGGTAATCATGGTCGCGGTAGTGGTCACGATAGTCGTCTTGAGCAAGGAGCAGCGCCTCAGGCGCCAAGAGCTCAGCGCTCTCAGTGCGATGGGTTAACGCTAATGTGGTGAGCTGCTCAGTGGGCACTGCCGTAGCTTTTGCCGGAGCAAAGAGCACTGCTGTCAGGGCACAGAGGCTCATGGTAATGAACAAAAAGAGATATCTCACGATACTACTCCCCAGCAACAGGCTTTTAGCAACACGCTTGTGCTGTAGCAGCAAGGAAAGCCCTACTGTCCTCATTTTATGCGATGGGAGCTAAGCAGTGGCACTTACAGTACAGAAGCGCGAAATGGATCACACCGCAGGTCAATTGCTGGCTCTACTCAGAGTTTGGTGGATGTGGCTACAACACTATCTCAAGGTTGGTCACGCCAAACGCCATCACATGGGCCATCTGCTTGAGCGCAGGGGCGAGGAGAGCCCAATTGCTGAGCAGCACGCCACACAAGAGATGCTTGCTCTAAGGCCGCTATAGGGCTGTTACCACTAAGGAATTAGTGATCTCATCAAGGACGAAAGGGGGATGCGAGATGGCAAGGTCACCTCGAGATAAATGGTGCAGGTGAGTTTAATCCTACCTGAGGACGGTGCACCATGATTACCCTAAAGCCCGTCATCTATAAGTCAGGTCATTCCTAGAGAGTAACGCTCCTCAGTGCAGCCGCAGAGTACAGTGGCAGGCAGGCTTTACTTACAACCGACAGCACAGCACAGCACAGCACAGATGTACTGGCATGGACTCATTGTAGTGAGCAGAGAATGAGGAAAGGCTTAGAGCAGAGGGGCCAAAGCGGAGGCAACCAAGACAATAAGGCTGGCGGGAAAGAAGAAGAAGAAGAAGAAGAAATCGCGGAGGGGAATAAAAGAAAGGCTGTGGTACCAAAGATGGGGCTCGAACCCATACGCTATTTCTAGCGGCGGATTTTGAATCCGCTGCGTCTACCAATTCCGCCACTTTGGCTCACGGGTGCCTATTGTAATGGCAAAGGAGTGCTTTGTCTAGAGCCCCGTGGAGAAAGTTGGGGCGTGGTTATAGGAGCGAGGTGGGATATGAGTGGTTTGTTTGGTCCTTGCGATTTTTTTGGTGCTGAGGCATTAGCAGCATGGTGAGCAAACGTAGGGGTTGAGACCGTTGTTTGGCACTTGGGATATAGGTGGTAC
>CASEBB010000068.1 GCA_949286015.1 uncultured Succinivibrionaceae bacterium
TAGCCTTCAAGCTGATAGCCACGGCTGCCAAGTACATTGAGGGCACCTTAGAGCAGACAGTATTACAGCCTGCGTGTTGCCAGGATCCGTTCAGCTCCATATAGTCAGGATGCAAGTACCCTAAGGGAGAGGGGTACCTCATCAAGGGTAAGGTGACACCCTATGGCCTCCTTACAACCCACTGGATCTTATGACTTGTTAGCCCCCAACAGATACAGGGGTAGGGTTGTCATCTGCATAAGGCTGGGAGCCTATTGGGGCATTGGTGCTGAGCCAATGCTCCTAACCCAGAGAGCACCTATGCACAATGGCACCTACTGTCCTTTAAGCTGAGCACTGCTCAAGATGTGCCTTTTACGCGGATAATCCCATAAATAAGCGCTTTTCACATGTGCTTACAGCTACGCGCTGAAAGAGCGTGGTCTTAGCACTGCCCCTACCACGTGTTAAAACCGCATAAATAAGGCAATCGTCGTTTTGGCGCTTGGTTTTTTAGTGGTAGCAGAATTTACCTTAACCACACACCAAAACGGCGCTATGCAGTTAGCACGACAAGCACTTTTGAAGTACTGGCAGCGAAGAAGGCTGCCTTTGGTAGTATTTGCTCCCTCATATAGGCTGGCTCCTTACCCAGCTGCCTGCACTGCTAGTATTGCTGGTTCGATGGTGGTGACACATCGTTAAGCAGTCAGTACTGGTACCCTTGGGGGTGAGGGTAACGACAGGGCACAGGGATAGGGTTATGCAGGCTGACACCCTCAGTACATGAACCTTGTTACTGGCCACAAGGTCGTGGACGTACCTCGTCACCCTGTGTCTTGGTAGGTTACCAATCTTACGCACATGAGGGGGGTATGAAGGTCACCATCATGACCGTCAACTTGGTACCCTATAGGGTGTTGCCTAGGGTAGCTGACCATATACTTTGAGGTTGTCACATCAAGGTGTAGGGTGGTACAGACACCCACCATACTGTCAGCACTAAGGATCCCACATGGCAGGTACTTCTGCTACCGAAGGGGTGATAGTACGTCATGAGCCACCACAAAGGCATAGGGTGCAAGGTGGTACCAAAGTACAGGGGCCCTTGTGTATTACATATGGTGACCTCGTCCACGTACCCCTAAGGGAGAACGTCAGAGCACTGTGATAGGCTGGTGCAGGGTAACGCCATCCGTACAGGCGCCTCGTCCTCAGAGTACCCTTATCACAGGGTACTTCGTTATAACTGGTAGTGCGATACCCTTAGGGTATGGAACATGGCCCCTTATATCCACGGTACCTTGAGGGGGTAACGGGGTGATGAATGTAGACACCTCCCCCAGTACAGGCACCTTGTCACATACCCCATGGTAGCGGATGTACCTCGGTGCCTTGCGAACCTTGCTCGGAACTATCCCTCAGCACATGGTGGAATAGGGTGGCTCTATCATGACAGCCACCCTTGGTACCATATAGGGTATTGCCAGTGGTAGCTGACCACGTACCCTGAGGGTGTCACATCAAGGCATAGGGTGTAGGGTGGTACCTCAAGCAAAAAGGTACCTCATACAGTCTGCCATACTAAGGCTACCCTTGTCACAGGAGCACCTAGACCTAGTACGTGGTTCACAGGAGGTAACGCTACAGACGGAGCCACCACCATGTTTGGTACCCAGAGCACAGGGGTAGAGTGGTGTCTCGTCCAAGGGTAAAACATAAAGACGGGCTGGCAGAATGAAGGGACTTCAAAGCCAGCCACCTTAATGATCCAGCCCTAAGTAGCACCAGCCTGAATCAGCTTTTAGTGCCACCAAAACCAGCCCTATGTGCCGAGAATGCGATAAATAAGAGCTTTTCTTCGTAGTCCACTTCAATAAGCCGCGCCAGCCTACCCTAAGCACCAGCCTTACCACGTATTAAAACCGCATAAATAAGCCAATTGCCGTTTTGGCGCTTAGATTTAAAAGCTGGCAGTATTTACCTTAACCAAGCGTCAAAACGGCGCTACAGCACCAAGCTTTTGGGAGTGCTTCAGCAGCCGCAGCACGGAGCAAAGCACCTCCGCAGTATCATTCAGCGCGGTTATAGCAGCACAAACAGCTTATATAAGCTATTCTTCATACAAAACACGATAAATAAGCCGTTTGTGTACGGTATAGCAGCTGCCGCGAGAGCCAATGCCATGTATAGCAGCTCATACAGACACGCAGAAGCCATGCAACCCTACTGCAAAACCCTATTTACGTTATGTTAAATTTAAGGCATAGAAGAAAGCAAGGGTGTTTCCTTAGTCACTGGCCGCTGCGCATGCGTCTGTATATAGCGCCTATAGCGACAAAAGCGCTTATATAAGCCAATCTCTGCATAAGAGCTGATAAATAAGCCTTTCCTATAATAGGAGCACCTTATAACGCCTCGTAAGTCTTACAGTCAATAAGCCTCGCCTTCTACTACCCCACGTACCCAGCACCAACACCCAGTACCATAAGCCCCGCCCCAACCCCAGCTCACAGCATCACACCTCATACACAACCCCAGCCAGTAGCTGCCAGTTAACACCAACCTTAACTCACACCAACCCGCACCCAAACACCAACCAACCCCTATAAATACAAACTTAACTTAATCCCCCATTATACGAAGGTAGATTTGGGGTGTGTTTAAGGGGGTTATGGGGTTTTTGGCTGGTGTTTTACAATTTGAGGTGAGTGGTATGGTGGCTTGTTTTGGTTAGCGAGGTGGCTCCGCAGCTTCTATGGACTG
This sequence comes from uncultured Succinivibrionaceae bacterium, assembly GCA_949286015.1. Lineage (GTDB taxonomy): Bacteria > Pseudomonadota > Gammaproteobacteria > Enterobacterales > Succinivibrionaceae > Anaerobiospirillum. Next base: position 2,746 of record CASEBB010000068.1, read on the forward strand.
GGCACGTGGTCGAGATGGTATGGGGTTGTGGGCGGCATGGTGGTGGTCACAAGGGCTTGGGTTCTCAGGTACGGGGTAGCACCTAAGGTTAGAGTACACCATAGGATGAGGTTCGTACAAGGACGTGGTCTCTTGGTAGCGGCTTTGCGGGGGCACTCATTAGGTTATTGGTAAGGAGTGGCGTCTGGGAGGTGCTGTTGGGTACGGTCTTAGGGGAGCCCCGCCGATGCTCCGGTCGCTGGCAGCATGTGGTGCTAAGCCCAGTGGTGTACTGTCCATGCATTTGAGCAATGTTTGGCTTATTTATCAGGTTTCAGAGGGTGGCAAGAGGGTGTAATAACGTGGGTGGGCACAGTGCGAGGGTAGGGGCACGTGGTAGTTGCCAGCGTTGGGTAAGGTGGATACGACTTGCTGCGTATGGGGGATATAGAGCATTTTTGGCTTATTTATCAGCTTTTAGAGGGTGGCAAGGGGGTGGGGTAGTGGCCTAAGCACGCTCTAGAGGTTAAAGGCTACCCCCTATCCCCTACTCTTTGCACCCTACCATACCTGCTCTTAGCACCGAGGGCTATGGTGCTCAGGTGGGTACAGCTGGCAGCAGCCACGGTAGCTTGCTCTGGGGTGACCCTTGGGTAACACTAAGGATACTCTGGTTGATATTGGGGGTAGGCACCATGAAGTTGGGTATGGGCACGTGGTCGGATCATACATAGGTGGTGATATACCCCACCCTCAGGTCACATGGTCAGGGGTATAAGCACTGGCAGGAGGGAGCTCAGGTTATAGCCTCGGCAGTACCTCCTTAAACACATGGTCACGAACCCAGTGCTGGGGACGTCCTAGCTGGTGTAACGAGGTGGGCCGATAAAGGCAGGTGCTGATCTTAGTGGCAGGGTACGTGGTACCCTTCCCTTGGTCACAGGGTAAGAATCTATAGGCCATATTGTCCTCACGTTAGTGTTACCCTAGAGGTCACGTCGTCATAAGGTGGTGGTGGTTGTCTCTGATGTGAAGGTGTATCTCGAGGGAGCGGATGGCATATGGTTAAGCTGTGGTAGCTGCTTCTGGATAAACCAAGTCGAGCTGGGTATAGGGTAATAAGTACAGGTGGCAGGACTATGGTTAGCCACCATATCCTCCTTTGCACCACCCAAAGTATATAGGCACCTGTGCTTTTACCCTGCGCTCTAGCGCCGTTTTGGCGCTTGGTTCAGGTAAATACTGCCAACGGCAAAATCTAAGCGCCAAAACGACGATTGTCTTATTTATCAAATTCCAGAGGGTGGTAAGAGGGTGTGAGCACGTGGTCGAGGCTCAGTACGAGGGCAGGTGCACGAGGCAGACACCATCAGCTGGCAAGGTGTATAGGGTTTACTGTGCCTATGGTGTATAGAGTATCTTTGGCTTATTTATCTGCTTTTAGAGGGTGGCAGTGGTGGTGAACACGTGGTCTGAGCAGTTATAGAGGCTAGAGGTTACACCCTATCCCCTACTCTTGGCACCCTACCTTGCTCTTGGTACAGAAGACTATGGTGCTGATGGGTGCAGCTGGCAGCTGTCACTGTAGATTGCGCTGGGTGTATCCTTGGGTAACGGGCATGGAAAGGAGTCTCTGGCTGGTACTTGGTGATTACCAAGTGAGTGGCTCAGGGCACGTGGTCGGCTCATAGGTAGTGATATACCACACCCTCAGGGCACGTAGTCAAGTGTATGAGCACAGACAGAGGTACGCTCAGGTGGTAGCCTTGGCAGTGACACCTTTGGCACATGGTCACGCCCTCCAGTGCTGGGGAGTCCGGATTAACGTGGTGGGTGGATGAGGGCAGGTGCTGTTCTTATGGCAGGGTACGTGGTACCATCGGTCACAGAGGATCCATAGACCGTATAGACCTCACGGTCAGTGTTACCCTAGAGGTCATGTCGTCATAAGGTGGTGGGTGTCTCGGACGTGAAGGTGCATATCGAGTGGCTGATGGCTTAGGGGTAAGCTGTGGTAGCTGCTTCTGGGTAAACCAAGCCGAGCTGGGTATAGGGTCATGAGTACAGGTGGCGGGACTATGGTTAGCCACCATATCCCCTTTACACCACCCAAAGGATATAGGCACCTGTGCTTTTACCCTGCGCTCTAGCGCCGTTTTGGCGCTTGATTAAGGCAAATACTGCCAACGGCAAAATCTAAGCACCAAAACGGCGATTGGCTTATTTATCTGATTCTAGAGGGTAGCAGAGGAGGTAGACACGTGGTATGAGCATGCTCTATTGGCTAGAGGTTACCCCCTATTCTCTACTCTTGGTCACCTATCCAACCCAACTCTTAGCACCGCGACCTGTGGTGCTATGGTGGGTACAGATGGAAACTGCCACTGTAGCTTGCGCTGGAGGGTACCCTTGGGTAACGGGTATGGTAAGGAGTCTCTGGCTGGTACTTGGTGATTACCAAGGGGGTGGCTCAGGGTACGTGTTCAGCTCATAGGAGGTGATATACCCCTCAGGGCACGTGGTCAGGGGGTATGAGCACAGGCTGGGGTGGGCTCAGGGGAGAGCCTCAATAGTGACACCCTATAATGGCACATGGTTCCCCAGTGCAGGGGAGTCCGATTAACGTGATGGGTGGATGAGGGCAGGTGCTGCTCTTATGGCAGGGTACGTGGTACCATCGGTCACAGAAGAACCATAGACCGTATAGACATCACGGTCAGTGTCACCCTAAAGGTAACGTCGTCATAAGGTGGTGGGTGTCTCGATGCGAAGGTACATCTCAAGGGAGCGGACGGCTTAGGGGTAAGCTTTGGTAGTTGCTTATGGGTAAACCAAGCCGAGCTGAGTATAGGGTCATGAGTACCGGTAGCTGGATATTGTCAGCCACCCAACCCCCCTCTGCAATTCCCAAAGGATATAGGCACCTGTGCTTTTTACCCTGCTCTCTAGCGCCGTTTTGGCGCTTGGTTAAGGTAAATACTGCCATCGGCAAAATCTAAGCGCTAAAACGGCAATTGGCTTATTTATCACATTCCAGAGGGTGGCAAGAGGGTGTGAGGACGTGGTCGAGGCTCAGTGCGAGAGCAGGTGCACGAGGCAGACACCATCAGCTGGCAAGGTGGCTATGGCTTACTGTGCCTATGGTGTATAGAGCATCTTTGGCTTATTTATCGGGTTTTAGAGGGGGGCAGAGGTCGTAGACACGTGGTATGAGCATGTTAGCACTAAGTCCTATGGTGGGTACAGCTGGCGGCTACCACAGTAGCCTGCGCAGGGTGCATCATTGGGTAACGGGCATGGTAAGGATACTCTTCTAATACTGGGTGGCACCATGTAGTTGGAGCAGGGCACGTGGTCGCATAGGTGCTGATATCCCCTTCACCTCTGGCACATGGTCAGGGGTGCGAGCACTGGGGGCACGCTCAGTTGGTAGCCTTGGCAGTGACCCCCTATAAGGACACATGGTCACTCCCCCTGTGCAGGTGACGTCCATCAGGAGTAACGTGGTGGTGGATGAGGGCTGGTGCTGGTCTTGGTGGCAGGGTACGTGGTACCCTCGGCCATAGTGGAGCCATAAACCTTATAGATCTCACGGTCAGTGTCACCCTAGAGGACACGTCGTCATAAGGTGGTGGTGGTGGTGGTGGTGGTGGTGATCTCTGATGTTAAGGTGGCTCGCCGAGGTATAGTCAGGCATAGGGCTAAGCTGTGGTAGCTGGACTATGGTCAGCCTCCAACACCTTAGCTCTCCCTACCCTTTGAATGCAGGCAACAGTGCTTTTACCCTGCGCTCTAGCGCCGTTTTGGCGCTTGGCTCAGGAAATACTGCCAGCATCAAAATTCAAGCACCAAAACAGCTATTGGCTTATTTATCACCTTCCAGAGGGTGGCAGGAGGGTGGTGGGACGTGGTCGCCACCCTGTCCCCACATGCAGTATCTGCCTTGGCTCCCCCTCATGCTATTAGTACTCTATAGTGAGGGGTATTTTTTACAAATTTGCCTTATTTATCAGTGTCTAGAGGGTGGTAAGAGGGTTAGGACTTTTGGTTATAAATTCATGCATAGGGTTAGCCTTAACCCTATAATGCTCTCTGATATTGAGCACTTCACTGTGCTGGTTAATTTTACAGCTTTGGCTTATTTATCAGTGTCTAGAGGGTGGCAAGAGGGTTAGAACTTTTAGCAAAATTTTACGCAGTCAGTGGTAGCCTACCACTCTGTACCATGGCCTTAATCAGCGCCCCCCGTCAGTAGAGTGTTCTCGGACAATGGTGCCCCAGTCACCAGCTCTTAAGAGGGCATCTTGAGGTGGCTTACAGCAGTAGCTACTGACTGGCACGTCCGAGGGAAATCAGTGGTGGTGCATTACAGGTTTAGAGGGATGAATGTAACAGCTCTGCTTACAGCACCTATGATGAGATCTTATCCCTGAGCAAGCTCTTGTTCCTTACAGACAGCCGTATGACAGCCAGTACTAAATGACTCCACAGCATCTTGTTCGTGGCGCTGTACTGGCGCCTATAGCAGCGCCCGCCCCTGCTAGCTCTTAGATCATCTTTACCACAGCGTATGCGTACTACCTACCTACCTACCTACCTACCTTTAGCAGCTGATGCTCGCTTGCAATGATGGGGGCTTTTTGTTTCGTTAGCTGGCCGTCCTTTAAGCCGTATACCCGCATCTGGGCACTGCTCGCGCAACAGCCGCAGCACAGTACGGTATTGTGAGGTGCTGTCTGCTGAGAGCAGGAGCAATAATCAATGATGACAAGACAACGGTGGCCCACGTCACGCTTAAGCATGGAAGCAACAGTTTGCCCAATGGCAACCCCCATGTCGTGCTTTGTGTCCTCTTTGTCTAAGGAAGCTGAGTCTACGCCTAAGTCTGCTTCTGGCCACACCGTTTGCTGCTTGTGTGCGTTCTGCTTTACCAACATCTCAGATGTACGTTAGCACTAGCACGCGGTTGCTGTCCCATTGTCGTACACAATGGATACTGCGGGTGATGCCTACGCTTTTACTGGGCCGCTGGGCAGCACTATTAGTGGTTTTTTGCCTGCGGGATGGGGGCTAACAAAGTCAGCAAAGGCTTGCATAGCTTCGGTTTGATACCAGCGGTCTTTGCTGGTCATGATTGGTAATGTGAAGACCAAAATAGTGGCATACGCTGGGGAAGCAGCAAGGAAGCCGCTATGAAGAGGGCGGGGGCTAAATGGCGGGCACAAACAAGGCGCCATAAAGACGCCTTGAAAGGAGAAGGGAAGCTAACGCTGTAAGTGGTTAGGAATGCACCTTAATGGAGGTTACCACGCGGCCTAACACTAAGCAGTTCTTAGGCATTGGGTGCACTTTAGCTGGCGCGCGGCTGCTAGCAAACATCAGGTCGTCATGATCAGCAAAGACAAACTTGACCATAGCCTTTTCATCAGGAAGAGCCACAGCCATAAGCTCGCCTGCAACAGCGTGAGGGTCGTTCTGCGCTGTGTCGATCACCACGACATCACCTTTGGCTATGCCAGTGCTGGCCTTAAGAGAGTCGTCGGTGATGGTGAGCACGGCGTAAGTTACATCTGGAGACAGCTTGCAGATCTGCGCAAAGCCAACCATGCCCACTAAAGCATCTGGGGCGGCTTCAATTGGAGCGAGACGGCACAAGCCCGTGGCGTTAGGCTCTTCCTTATTTGTAGTCTCGAGGTTAGCAACTGGGCCGTTAATCGCGTCTAAGGCCCATTGCAGTGAAGGGGCGGCTTTGGCGGGCATAGCCGAGGCTGGGACAGCAGGGCTATTGCGCGGCATATAGATCTCGATGCGGTCTTTTTCGCTGACAGGGGACAAGGCCCTCGCTGGGCACTTTAAGACCTGCGCTAAAGCCTGTTGTGTGTAAGCATCCATCCACTGACTGTTTTTGCGGGTTTCCCATGCAGCAACAGCCATTGCAGGCATGTCTAGTTTGGCCGCCACTTCATCCTTGCTCAAGCTCAAGCGCAGGCGATAAAACCGCAGGTTGTCTTTAGCCTGATTAAGATGGCGTGGTGCCTCCACTGCGCGCAACTTTTCATCCCCATCCAGAGGCAGGCTGTCAGCTGCATCACGCCCCGCCAGATAGGTGATGGGATCCAAATCGGCTATATCAGCATTAAGCACATTGGCTATCAGCATCAGCTTATCTGACTTAGGCCACATGAGGATCTTTTTGTTTTCCCAGCGCGCGACTGCGGTTTTTTCCACCTGCACCAGCTCCGCAAGCTGCTCCTTCGTAAGACCCATGCGCATACGGTAGAAGAAAATGTTGTTCTTGAGGTCGAGAAGGGACTGCGGTGGGCGCACCAGCTTGATGACCAAATTGCGGCATCTGTACTCGCCGACATCGTTGCTGAGGCTAAACGGCTTGTTACGTGGGTCGAGGTGCTCAATAGGAGCGTTGAGTACAGAGCTGAGCTTTTTGGCCTGTTCCCAGTTAAAAATCTCAAAGCGCTTAGGCTTTTCACAATTGGCGACGAAAGGCTGGGAAAGACCTACCTTATCAGCAAGCTCGCGCTGAGACAGCCCTGCACACACCCGATAGAAAGCAAGGTTTTCCTTAACATCTTGCTTCGATTGTGGCTCACGGTGAAGATTAACCAGCTGGCCGCGTGTAGACTTCACCTGATTCACATGAGGATCAAGCTTGCTTACATCGATCACCGGCGCCGCCGGTTTTTCCATTACAACCTGTTGCTCAGCAGGAGCCACAGCGGGGCTCACTGTCGAAGATCCTGATTTAGTAGAAGCACCCATAGAGCTTGTCCTTTCAACATGATAAAAAGGTAACGCTGATATTTGCTTTTTTATCACGAGACAAAGCAAAAATCAAGATCAAATACCAAAAAAAATAAAATGAAATAACAATTAAATCAGTACGATATGATTCAAAGCGTGGTGAAGCGTGGATGCTCTACATTTGCCAGCAAGTCTGCAAGACGGCAGGCAATCTGGAAGCTATGCGTCAATCCCGCGCGGTGTGCATCAAACGCTTTGAGGGCTTAAGCTTTGAGCACTTACCAGTGCTCCGCTGGCGTATGGACTATCGGCCTATGGTCACACCAGTCACCTAAAGGACGGCACGCCCGTAGAAGACGTTACAGCGATTACCAAGGACGAAACAGAGGCCCTCTTAGGGCAACAGGGCTGTCAAATTAAGCTCTTGCGCTCTACCGAGCGCATATTTAAGCTGTTTTATTTGACAGCCCTGCTTAGGGCAAAACACGCAAACGGCTGTCTCTGCCATCAACGCTTTAAGCCTCGACCTCAATGTGGTGAGCTTTGTCTACAACATCGGTGCAGACGCCTTCGCTGACATGCAGTGGCGCTGATTAATCTTAGTGTTAAATGCTTTTACAAAAAATCATCAGAACCTGTGGGTATTGCTGGATTTTTCTACATTGATTTAACAGTGTAATTACAGAGCTTCATGTGCTACCTGTGGAGCTTATTAAGGGTCAGGGAAGAACGAGGTGGCAGTGGTTCTTACTCTACTCTGCTCAAGAACAAGCAAAGCTCTGTGGCTCTTGTAAGACTGGAGCCTCGCAAATCTTGAATAATGGTGGGACAAAAGCCAAGCAAGGTGGCACAGAAGAGCCCCTGCACAGTTAGGAGAGAAGCTGGTACGGAAAAGGCGGATTAAGCGTCACCTAAGACTTGGTGCTGCTGCCAGCACTATTAACAGCGCCCGCCCCATAGGCGGTTCTTTAGGTACTCCTAGCTGTGCTCGCTAATACTAACGTCTACCTTACTACCAGTAACAGCCCCAGTGGGTTGTGAGCTGCAAAGCAGTACGTGAGTGCTCGGAGCTTGCAAGCCTTGCAGCACAACAGCTATCGTGGCGCTGGTAAGAGAGGAGCACAGGAGCAACAACAACAACAACAACGTCGCTCCTCAGAGTGCCCTGTGCTCGCTAAAAGTCCTGAGCAGCTGATTTGCAGCCCCTGCTGTGCACTGTCCTACAACTAACCAACCATACCTGCTTGCCTTACTGCATCGAGCTCGTCATGTCTCTGAATAAGATGCCTGTAGTGGCAAGCCTAAAGATCTAAGCGCAGACGTCTACATATCTTTGCTTACTCGTCTTCATTGACAGTCATCCCCATGCTGTAACTGCTGTATGAGCCATTGCCTTAGAGCAAGCCTTAGGGGAAGTTCTATTAATCTGCTCTCTTTTGGGACAAAGGACTCATAAACGCCTTAAGAATGAGGTTTTCTGGCCTCACAGTTACTTTTACTGCTTCTTTAAGGTGTTTATGCGGTTCTTGGGCTATTTGCACCAAAGATGGGCGTATTAAAATAACTACCCTTAGGGGCGGGCGCTGATAATGGGGCAGGAATGGGGCTGGGCAACACATGCCCATCGATAACACCGTCATACCCGAGAGCGTCCATGAACGTCATAGGCGGTAGCTGCATTAGGCGCTGCCAGCACTGATGTTAAGCTGCCCCTCTTCCCCCTGCTCAACTCATGGTAGGATCTTGCCAAAGGTCACTACCAGTGCCTGCTTTACACAAAGCATAGCAGCGCCCGCCCCTTGATCTTCAATGCAGCCTACCCTACTTAGAGGCACTCGTTAACCGCTCCATCTTTTCCACGTCAGCTAAGATCTCATCAAGCTTAGCCACGATACGATGCTGCTCTTCTAGAGGGGGAATAGGGATCCACGCAGCAACCACTTTCTCTTTAGAAAGATTGCTTTGGGCACTACCTTCAGCTTTACGCAATAGCACATTGCGATTTGCTAGCAAAGCATAGAACAGATACCAATTTAACACCAGCTGCTCATTAACCAAGCATGCACAACAAGCTTGGTTTGTAACACAGGAATCTTTAAGGATGCCCACTTTGCCAGCGGTTGCTCCATAAAGGGCAATAACAACCGATCCTTGTGGATTAACTCGAAGTCTAAGATCAGCAACTGCCTGCTCTGTTACCAGCTCTTCTATGTTAGCAATTAAACCGTCAGTGATCTCTCCAGACTTTAACCATCGTACCGTACCTTTAGTCCAGAAAGCAGGGGTTGTTCTACTCGGTGTTTGCCCTGACTTCCAATCGCCTAAGCACTTAGCCTGCACCCATTTCCACTTCTCAGGGATCTCAAAGGGCACCTTTTCAGGGGCAGGCGCTATGCCGATCTGCTCAACAGCTGGCTCCGTGTCAGACTGTGGTACCAGCTGACCACTAACGGCGTACTGCAGCACCGAGGCCTTAAGGCTACGTGGAAACTCCGCCTCAAGCTTTACCAGTGCATCCTGAGCCTCGCCAAAGCGCTCAACAAGCGGTTTGAGCTCCTCGAGCTTGTCCACGATGCGGCGTTGTTCAGCTATTGGTGGAACTGGTAAAAGAAAGCCAGCAAGAACCTTAGCGCCCAAATTAGGTTGGCAAGTGCCATTTTGCACTAAGCTTATTTGCTCTCTAAAAAATTCACTGTCCAAAAAAGCCCACAAATAGCCACTTAAGAGGTGATTTGGCTGTTTGACTCTTAAGATGACAAGTGATGAGGCAATTGCCCCTCCATCTGTTCTGGCAAAAGCAAACTTTCCCAGAGATCCTCTAATGCACAGCAGAAAGTCTCCAGACAGGATATGCCCGCTCCTTAAGCCTTGGCATTGCTGCTCAGTCATGAACAGAAGCGACTTTGATGATATTTCGTTGTTTTCTAAATTACCTGCACTGACAAAAGGATACCCCGTATCAACATTAGTCAGTTTGCTTTTGCTTGGGTAATTAGAACCACGATCCCCGTTAATGAGGTTTACTACACCACTTAATTGCACCCACTTCCACTTCTCAGGGATCTCAAACGGAGCCTCTTCAGGGGCGGGCGCTGCCCCAATTTGCGCCACCGCTGGCTCGCTGTCGAACTGCTTTACCAGCTTACCGGAGACTGCCTGTTGCAGAATCGAGCCCCATAGTTGTTTGCTGTTCACTTTGTCCCCCTTTAGTCTGCTGTATTTACCGCACAGTGTGTTCTGTTCAGACATACAGTGCCGCTCACACCTACCCTGCCGCCCATACACGCCATCATGGCCCCACATGTAGCAGCGTGTCACGTCCTTCCTGCTACCAGAGCCCCCCATCTGTTAAGACAGATGGCTTCTCTCAACACTAAGCACTGCCCAGCATCGCCATGATCTGGCTTAAGGTAGCGTCAATCTGCTCAGTGTGCTGCGCGCGCTTTTGTTGATAGTTGGCAATGAGCTCAGCAGGTGGCAGCAGCTCATCCTGCTCTTCTTTTGTGTAGCCACAGAGGTCGAGGTTATAGCCACGCTCCTCGATCTCACTGCGGCTGTAACACTTGGCTTTATACAGGCCGTCCTCGTCCTGTATCTCCTGACGGTTATTCCACCACAAATCCAAGTCCTTGAGGTGCTCTCTCTTCAGAGGCTTGGTCTTGGAGAAGTTCTTGTAGCCCTTTGGCATGTCAACGCGGTAGAACCACGTCTCCGTAGTCTTAGGCTGGCTTCGGTCAAAGAAGAGGATGTTAGTGGCAATGGAGGTGTAAGGGGCAAAGACCGAAGTTGGTAAGCGCACAATAGTGCGCAGATTGGCCTTATCCATGATCTTCTTCTTGATAGCGGTCTTATTGCCACCACCAAAGAGGAAGCCGTTAGGCAGTACCACAGCAGCACGCCCTCCCTGCTTGGCAAGACGCTTTTCAATCAGCAGCATAAAAAGGTCGGCAGTTTCAGAGCTGCGCTCACCTGGCAGGAACTTACTCTGCACCTCGGACTTTTCCACACCACCGTATGGTGGATTCATAAGAATCACATCAAAGCAGTCTTGGTCGGTGTAATCGACGCAGTTCTTAATGGTGAGGGAGTTACCATAGAGAATGTCAGGGTTATCAATGCCATTGAGCAGCAGATTGGTCAGGCATAGCAGGTAAGGCAGTGGCTTTTTCTCGATGCCATGGAATGAGCGACCAAAGCGCTCAATTTCGTCGGCAGTCTGCAACTGAGGATAGAGCACGTGGCGCGCCGAGTTCAAAAAACCACCTGTACCACAGGCAAGGTCGGCAATCTGATCCCCCAGCTTCAACTGCACATGCTCCGCCATGAAATCCGTCAGCGCACGTGGGGTATAGAACTCACCAGCACTGCCAGCGTTTTGCAGCTCACGCAGAATGGTCTCGTAGATCTCGCCGAAAGCATGGGACTCTTGTGGATCGGTAAAATCGATCAGGTCAATCTCCTCCAGTACCTCACGTAAGGCGACACCATCTTTCATAAAGTTGTGCACGTCGGTAAAGGCAGTCTTGATGAGGGCTTGGCCTTTAGGGGTGTTTGGTGGCACTACCAGATTCTTAATCTCTGGCAGCAAGGTATTGTTGACAAAAGCAAGTAAGCTCTCGCCAGTCTCTACCTTGTCGGACTTAAAGTCTGCCCAGTCACGCCATCTGAGATGCTGTGGAGCAAGTAACGATTGGTAGTCATCGCTCTCGAGTTCCCAGTTCAGCTCCGCTGCATCGTAGATCTTGAGGAAGATCATCCAGCTCAGCTGCTCAATGCGCTGGGCATCGCCATTAACACCGGCATCGCGGCGCATAATGTCGCGGATGCGTTTCACAAAACCAGAAAACTGCATGGTTGTCCTTACAAAGTTAAGAGGCTAGCTGAGCGAGCACTGCCGAGTACAAGGTACTTCTGTGCTGAGTGAAGCTCTTATGGTAACAGGCTAAGGCACTGCCGTGTAGTCTGAAGTACCTGATGCGTCAGCATGGTCAGCAGGCTCTGCATCCTGATACAGCAGTAAAGAAAGAGCCTGTCTGTAGCCATCCTTACCGTCTGCACCACCAATACTGGCAATGATCTGTGGTACCCCACCATAAGCTTGGAAACGCGGTGCTTTGAGCACAACCGGCTTTTCTATGGCTTCAAAGCCCTGATCCTCATACACCGCAATCAGCTCGCGCAGCAGCTGTTGCTGCTTAGCGTCATAATGCTGCATGATGGCACTGTGACGGGCTTGTTCAGCGCGCTCACTACGGGTCATTAGCTCCTTATCAAAGCCAATGTGGTTCACGATGTCGAACTCATCGATGTTGTCCAGCCCCAGCACGCGGCGCAGATCAGCAAAAAAGACCCCTTGCCTCTCCATGTCCGCAATGATATCTGCTTTGGACTTTGCGTTCAGCCAGCTGTGCGTAAAGTCTTCGCTTGCCGGAAATTCACTGAGAATACGCTGCTTAGCAAAATCACGCAGCGGCGTGCTCATGCGTTTGCCCGTCTCATCAAGATATAGGACATTGGCATCCACTACGGTGAACTCCACTCCGCTGACGACATGCTCAGTGCGCTTACTGCTCTCTGGCGCATTACTCTTGTCAGCATCATGGTCATCAGCAGCTCGGTTAGGGCTGGCTGCCTTAGTGGAGCCTTGCTTGTCCGAAGCTGCTGCTCTGGCCTTAGGCTTAAATATCGGGTCATCAGCTGCAGGATCACCAACCTCCTGCAGCTCGTCAGGTTCACCGTCAAAGTCGGGATCATTGAAGATCTCGCTGACCCGTCTGAAATCAAGAATGGTGAAGCTGGTCTTACCATTCTCCGGCGCCAGCCGTGTACCACGGCCAATGATCTGCTTAAACTCTGTGTGCGACTTAATGTTGGCGTCAATCACGATCAGCTGCGTGCCTTTGGTGTCAGCACCAGTGGTCAGCAGTTTGGAAGTGGTGACGATTACCGGATACTCTTCACTGATAGAGCAGAACTGAGCGTACAGGGCCTTGCCCTCCTCATCATTGGAGGTCATACGCACGATGTAATTGCTGTTCTCCCGCATGTGCTGAGGATTAAGCTCGCGTAAGGCATCACGCATGCGCAGCGCATGGTTCTGCGTGGCACAGAATACAATAGTCTTGGCCATATCGCCCAGACTGTTGTGCTGAAAGTCGTTGATAATCTGCGCCACCCGCTTGATGCGATCAGGCAGCACAATGGTGCGATCGAAGTCACTTACGGTGTAAAGCTTTGGCGGGATCTCTTGGCCATTGTCATCCAGCTGCCCTAGCTCTGGCATCCAGCCGGTTTTGTCTTTATCAAGGTCAATGCGGATGACGCGATAAGGCGCAAGGAAGCCCTCCTCAATCCCCTTTTTGAGGGAATAGGTGAAGACCGGCTCACCAAAGTAAGCGGTATTATCAGCACCGTCCTTGGTGTTAGGCGTTGCCGTCAGTCCCAGCTGAATAGCAGGATGAAAGTACTCAAGGATCTCACGCCACGAGCTTTCCTCTGCAGCTGAGCCACGATGGCACTCATCCACGATGATCAGGTCAAAGAAGTCAGGTGGCAGCTTGCGATAAAGATCAATGAGAGAGGTGACCTGTGCCTCAGCATCATCGCTATCTCCGTCGGCACTAACAGCTTTTCTGCTGGTGCTCAGTTGCTGGTACAGACCAAAGTAGATCTCATGGTGAGTATCGATCTTGCCACCAGTGATTTTGAGGCAAGGGGCAATGCTCTCGAAGCCTGCACTCATAGCCTGATCGACCAGCTTGTTGCGATCAGCAAGGTACAGTACCCGCCGGATCACTCCGGCTTGTTTCAACCTGAACACAATCTGCATGGCTGTGTAGGTCTTACCTGTGCCTGTAGCCATGACTAACAGCACCCGCCGCCGGTGCAAACCGACAATGGCCTGTACCACGGAATTGATGGCCACCATCTGGTAGTAGCGCGGTATGAGCCGTCCGTGCACAGTACCCTCGTCGCGAAAATACTGTGCTTTGGCTAAGTTCTGCTGGTCTGCTGCAGCAGTGATGCCGAGGGCAGTACAGTATGAGCTCCACAACTCCTTGAGACTTGGGAATTCTGTAAGAGTCAGGGAGCGCTGTTGCCCTGTTTTGAGGTTGTATTCGACAAAGCCGTGACCGGCAGTGGCATAAGCCAATGGTACCTGCAGGGTTTTGGCGTACTCTATGGCTTGATCAAGGCCTGCAGAATCGAGCAAGTCTGAGCGCTTAACCTCAATAACAGCCAGAGGGTGAAAGATGTTAGTGCACAGGATGATGTCAGGGCGCTGTTGTTTCTGCGCAATCTGCTCTACTTGCCCTGTCTGTGGCACGATTTGGTACTTGTCGCTGCGCAGATTGTACTCAGTCAGGAAGTTCTCCTGAGCCCAGCCAGCTTGCAGTAGCGCTGGGATCACGATTTTTGTCTTGACGTCTTCTTCGCTGGGATGAGGATTGATGCCATTCATGACTGTACCTGCCCTGCTCTTCAGCTTTCTGTGTAGCTCTTGGTAGCTTTGTCGCACCAATGGGATTCTGCGCTCTGCTCAGAACCGCTGAGCTCATTTTAGCAGCAAACGTATCAAGAAAGGCTTGCCTTGTGGCGTAGGCAGGGTGTGCACGCTACTCCCTACGCATTGCAGTTCCTTGCGGAGTACCAACCAAAGGGCAGCATCAAGAGTAGCGTCTCAGGAGCGGGCGCTGCTAATGAGGGCAGGGCACAGTACTGTGGAAATTAAGCCGTACCGCCAGCCATACAAGCCACGCAATAAGGCTATTGTTGCTGCTAAGAAGCAACAACAGGCTATCTTGCAGGCTAAGGCTAATGCCATTGCAACAACTAACAAGCTCACTAACGCCTCTACTGCGCAAGCACCACAAGCGGCGGTGGAATCTGCCGACCAAGTCGCGATCACTCCGCTGCCAGATGAGCTGTTTGCCTCGATCAAAGGTGACTTAAAGGATCCATCTACCTATGACCCTTTACGTCGTGGTCGCAAGCCTTACTTTAATCCTCTGGCAGAGGGCTTTGCTCGTTTGCCAGACCCAGTGCGTCAATCCTCTGTGGATTACTACAATCTTATGGAAGAGGCTTTTCTAGAGGCAAAGAAAGCTGCAAAGTACGTCTCTGCAACAGCGACACAAGCTGATCGCTTTGCGGCTTGCCACTCGTTTATGGAGAAGCACCCAAAGTACCCACTTAAGGTGGCGATCATTCCTTTTGGCTTCAAGTACGAGAGCTATAGGTACTATGAAAAGTACCGTCCAGCAGGCATTTCGTCGGCTGATCCGTACTCCGTGAGTGGTGCCTACGATGCCTTATTGGAGTGCGCCATGGAGTCGAACTTCGAAAATGGCAAGTACCGGCTGCGCCAGATGATGTACGATCGTGGGTACCACTACTGCATTCAAACCATTGCCAAGCTGATGAAGCGGTGCGGCATTGTTGCCAAAACTGGTGGAGCAAAGAACTTATCGCACAAGTACAGCTCATATATGGGTACGGTGGGAACATTAGCTCCGAACTTGTTACAGCGTGATTTCCACGCCACCGCCCCATTTCAGAAGATCGTCAGTGATGTCACTGAGGTGCCGTGGAATAACTTCAAGCTCTACCTGTCAGTCTTTAAGGACTTGTTCAATAATGAGATCCGCTCCTACAGCATCTCACTGTCCCCTTCCACACAATTTGTGGTTGCTGGCCTAAAGAAGTTGCTGCCTGCTATTCCAAAGGATGCCCACTGCATCATCCACACTGATCAGGGGCATCAGTATCAGCGTGAAGCGTACCGCTGCTTGTTTGAGCAGAACGACAACATCGAGCAGAGCATGTCTCGTAAGGGCAACTGCTATGACAACGGTGCCTGTGAGTCTTGGTTTTCTCGCTTCAAGGATGAGGTGCTTAAAGGCGCCACCTTCTCCTCAATTGACGAGCTGGTGGCTGCTATCGAGCGCTACATCATCTACTACAACAATGAGCGCATCCAGATGGGCTTGAACGGCAAGTCACCAGTGGCATACGCTCAGATGGTTGCTGCGCAAAACGCTGCCTAAATTATTTCACAAGGTGCGTTGACATCGTCATGCATAGGCACTAAATAGCTCTAGTATGCACGATTTGTTTCAGCTCTGGAAGTAGCCACCACTTCCTTCACATGGAGCCCTGCGAAGGTATGGTGGAACTTTTGGTAATAAGTGCAAAGACTGAAGCCGATGCTATCTAAAAGTAGCCTCCAGCTCAACGCTGCTCCTCACCTGCTTACGCTTAAGCTTTAGCTAAAGCTGCCACCGGCGCCAGCCGCTTTGAGATTAGTGCCACCACATGTCTGGGCTATACTGTGAGGAGGCCCACAACTGAACCTGAGAGCAATAGCAACAGCAGCAGCCCAGCGATTCATTACTGATGCGGTGTACTTACGTGCTGATTGGGGATGCCAGCGAGCAAGCGCATCCCTCCTAAGCCCCTAAAGATAGGCTTATACTCACCTGCACCATTCATCTCGAGGGGGTATTTGCCATTACGCATCCATACCAACGAACCTAAGGGTGAACTGCGCAGCTCAAAGCGTCATAACCATATCCCTCAGGGTGATAAAGATGCCCAAACCAGCTTGTAGGCGCCTCAGCTTAACTGCATCACTAATTCTCATGGGGCAGCGATGTACACCACGAGCAGCATACAGCCATGGCGGGCTTACGTTCGCGTGTATGTAGCACCTCCCTTCTTCTTGGCACTCATGAGAAATGATCTCGGCGCTTCCGCTCAGGTTAGACTCCCTGTCCCTAACAGCCACCGCTTCAGGATAAAAGCGACTCCCTACCCCCTACTCTCTACCCCATACCACTCCACAGCATCCCTTGAGGAGTCACGCTCATGAACTTCTTTACTGCCGACCTGCACTTTGGTCACGCTAACATCATCAAGTACTGCAAGCGTCCCTTTGCGGATGTCGCGGCAATGGATCGTGCCCTCATTGCCAACTGGAACTCACGGGTACGTGCCGACGACGATGTCTGGATCTTAGGTGACTTTACCATGCAGGCAGCGCAAGGAGCCAACAACTACCTGCGTCAGCTCAAAGGCCGTAAGCACCTCATTCTCGGTAACCACGATAACTTTGCCCATAAGCCAAAAGGCACAGAGCTCTTAGAGGAGGTGTGCTCGTACAAAAAGCTGAAACTACAAACGTGCCCCTATACCGCCATACTCTGCCACTACCCAATACTGTTTTGGAATGGCTCCCATAACGGCAATAGCATCATGCTCTACGGCCATATCCATAACAGCTTTGCGCCCAACGCGGTCACCGACCTGCTCTACAATGCCCTTAATGTGGGGGTGGATTGCTGTGGTTATGTGCCCCTCTCCGAAAAAGAGGTGCTGACGCGTATTGCTGAGCACAACCAAGCCATGCGCTATAGCCTCAATAACCCCGAGAACCAAGTGCCGCTTGCGGAGTTGGCACGCCTGCATCATGGTGAGAACGCTGCGGACAGCAAGCTTACCCAGAGCAATTAACAGCGCCCGCCCCTGAGCGTGTCCCATGATCCAATGTCCCTGACAGCTCCTGAAAGAACACGGGGGTATGACCTCAGGAACAACTGACTTAATAGCTGACGGACTTTAAGGCAATCAGGCAGGCCTAACCTTAAGAAAGAGGGCGTTTCCTCCTTGTGTGAGCAAAGCTACTTGCCATTAACCTGCCTCAAGATACGTCGCGGTAGCGACGCTCTATGCTCTATATCAATTTTCTGCATCAAGGGCCTGTCCCTCCTCAAAGGCCGAGTTTAAGACCATCACAGCAAGGGAGAATACTCTGAAGGCACAAGGGGGCAAACGCTATCAACAAAAAGGCCCCAATTACAGGGGCCGGATAACGCGGGAGTGAGGGGATACGGGAGTGATGGGGTAGATGTGTGTGCTTAGAGGTAGCCGTGACGCTCTAAGTACTGGTGCATAGCACCAATGAGATTAGCATCGTTACGGAAGTGGCACACATCCACCTGCGGCATGGTAATGAGCGGTGGCTTCAGTTGCGAGGTGGGGTTGGTTTCCCACGCTTTCTCTGTACCACAGCAAATGGCGTCAATTAAGCACTCTTGAGCGCTAATACCGCCACCAATCGCCACCTTTTGCAGGTTTAACACTACACAGAGGTTGAAGATCAGCTTACCTGTCTCGTAGCCAAAGTCATCCAGCACCTGCTTAATGGCTTCATTGCCTTGGTGGTAAAGCTCAAAGACCTTTTTGCCATCAATTGGCATCTGCCGATGCGCGACATCAGCGGTAAAGTTGTAATCTAAGCCTAAAGCCTCACACGCTTTGAGCACTAAGCCGGCAGCTGAGATCACCTGCGCTGCCATCGTCAGAGTGGCAGAGAAGTTACTGCAATCAAGCACAAAGGCCGAGAGCTCACCGGCAGAACCGAATGGGCCCTGATACACCGAGCCATTTATAATGAAACCGCCGCCTAAGCCCGTGCCTAAGATCAAGACCGCGCCAGCATCCACGCCTTGCAAAGCGCCCATCCACAGCTCAGCAGCCGCTGCCGCCTTGGCATCATTTTCAAGGACAGGACGTAAGCCAGTGGCCTTTTCTACCAAGTCTGCCAGCGGCACACCGTAGTTGTAGTACAGCGCACCACCAGTACGCATGGAGCCATCGGCGTTTACACAGCCAGGCAGCGCAATGGCAAGGCCATCGACGCGCCCACCATTAGCCTTAACATCTTGGTAGATATTGGCCAAAGCCGCGACTAAGTCATCTACCTTGGTATCGGGCTTATTAGGGGTTGGTTGTGAGCCCTTGGCGGTCAAATTACCGTGGATATCGCACAGGCCATACTTGATGGCCGAGCCGCCAATATCAAAGGTGAGAACCGAGAGCTCTTCCTTATCTGGTTTAGCAGGCTGCGCCATTAGCTTAAGACCTCACCGTTGGAGGCAATGACCTTCTTGTACCAGTTAAAGGAGAGCTTACGCTTGCGCTCTAAGGTGCCCTTGCCTTGATTGTCCTTGTCAACGTAGATAAAGCCGTAGCGCTTTTCCATCTCACCGGTACCGGCCGAGACTAAGTCGATGCAGCCCCATGGGGTGTAACCCATTAAGTTGACGCCATCGACGTCTACTGCCAGCTTCATCTGCTCAATGTGGGCACGCAGGTAGTCAATACGGTACTGATCGTTAATGGAGCCATCAGCCTCAAGCTTATCGTAGGCACCTAAGCCATTCTCGACGATGAATTGCTCAATGCCGTTATAGCGGCCATCAATTTGGCGTAAGGTGTAGCGCAGACCCTTTGGATCGATGGCCCAGCCCCAATCGGAGGCCTTTACAAAGTCGTTCTTGCAGTCGCCTAAGAAATTCTCTGGGGTGCTGCCAATGGCCTGAGCACTGACACAGCGGCTCATGTAGTAGGAGAAGCCCACATAGTCCACGGTACCGTACTTGAGCTCGGCCTCATCAGATGGCTCCATCACAGGGGCGCCACCGGCCTCTTGCCACATGCGCTCGCTGAAGTTGCCGTAGTTACCTAAGACATGGACGTCGCCGAAGTACCAGCGCTCTTCCATGGCGCGTTGTGCCGCTAAGATGTCATCAGGATCAGAGGTCTTTGGATAGACTGGGACAAAGGCCAGCATGCAGCCAATGCGGAAGTTTGGATTGATGCTACGACCAATAGCGACAGCACGAGCGGAGGCCACAAACTCGTGGTGAGCAGCCTGCATCATGATGCGGCGGCGGGTTGCTAAATCGTCGCTATCTTTGAACTTGATACCCGAGTCCGTCCACACGAGGAATGGGAAGTAGACTTCGGCTTGGTTGTTGATCTCATTGAAGGTCATCCAGTACTTGACCTTGTGCTGATAGCGCTTAAAGCAGGTCTCAGCAAAGCGCACAAAGAAGTCGATGCACTTGCGGTTAGTCCAGCCACCGTAGTTCTTGACGAGACCAAAAGGCATCTCAAAGTGCGAGAGGGTGATCACTGGCTCAATGCCGTGAGAGAGCATGCAATCAAAGAGGCGATCGTAGTAGGCAAGGCCAGCCTCATTTGGGGTGGTCTCATCACCATTAGGGAAGATACGCGACCATGCGATCGAGGTACGGAAGCACTTAAAGCCCATTTCGGCCATGAGCGCGAGATCGCTCTCGTAGCGGTGATAGAAGTCGATAGCCTCCCACGATGGGTAGTTCATCCCAGCGACAGGGCCGTCGATGTCGATCACGCGAGGGGTGTTGACGTTACCGCCACGCAGGACGTCGGCAATAGAGAGGCCCTTACCGTCGACGTTGTAGGCACCTTCTAACTGGTTAGCGGCAACGGCACCACCCCATAAGAAATCTGGACGCAAGCTCATAATCATTCCTTTAGTAGAAAGAAACAGGTTCAAGCGCAAATGCGCTATTGGTTCGTTAGTAAGCACGGCACAGCACAGCATTAAGCCCAGAGTCTCTGCTCAGCACGAGCTCTGTGAGTCTGTGCAGCTTTGCTCTTTCCTCACAGCAAAGCGCTGCCAGTCATGATGTCCTCATGACTGCATGGGCTCATAAGCACATGGCCGCAAGGACTTAAGCGGGTAGGTGGAGCTGGCTATGATTCTTCTCACCTCACACTCCTCACCTCAATGCATTTCATCTCTGCTCACCTGAGGTAACAGGTACCAATGGCACCCCCTCACAGGCAGAGTTGTACCCCGTGCGTACTCACAATGAAAACTGAAGATTGAACTGAAGATTGCTGGTGGTGCGCTCTGACTAAGCTTTACTGCAGGTAGCAGCAAGCTTTACTTAAGTGCGCACCGCCGCAAAGGGGGAGCCACTGTATGTTGGTTGCAGGTGACCTTCAAGGTAGAGGGGGGCCGCTATCTCGAAAAGACAGCCTCTATGAGATAGTGCTGCCCCTTGAAGCTACCCACGCGCTGGTGTGGCTCCTCCTCATCTATTCTCAAGCTCTTTAAGCCGTGAGGCGCTTGAGATGCTTTGCGGGTAACTGCTCAGACTTAAGAGGCTGGAGTCTCCTTGCTGTGGTCTTGTGGGTTAGAGGTGCGGGCGATAATAGCCTTTTCCTCTTCATTCAGACCACCCTCTTGCACACTGCGTTGCGCATGACGCTCCTTTAAGGTGCGCACCACCTCTGGGAACTCAGCATCTAAGCGATAGAAGTAGAGAATCACAAAGCCGATGATAAAGACAATGACAGGGACACCCGAGGCGGCAAAGAGGATAGCGCTCATTGCTTCTTCGGTTTGCTGCTCAGCGTTATTGACGTAGCCACCTAAGTTAATGACAAAGCCAACTAACACCGTACCGATACCGTTAGCAACCTTGGTGGCAAAGGAGGCGCCGGAGTACACCAGGCCCTCAGCGCGGTGGTGGGTAACATACTCACCGTAGTCGACAGTGTCAGGCACCATACCCCAGAGCAGCGCGTAGCTAAAGCCTTGGCCAATACCAACCAGCACAGTGCTTAAGTAGTTAATTGGGACGGAGTATGGATCGACATAGCGCACGCCATAGCCCACCATGATAAAGGTAATAGCGAGCATCAGGCTTAAGCGCTTACCAAAGCGCCGCATGAAGAACGGCAATACCGCAATCATGAGCGCTAAACGTAACACCGTGTTGATGGCGGAGAAGATACCAATGTATTGTGGGTCAGAGAGGAAGTACTTGTAGTAGTAAATGTTGGCGGCACCGGCAATGATGTCTGCACCAAAGAAGAGGAGCAGCATTAAGGTCAGCATGCACCAGTACTTATTGCGGAATAAGTTCTTGATCTTTTCCTTGAAAGGCAGCTCGGCTTCCTGCTGCTTCTGCTTCTCGTCAGCAACGACACGCTCTTGGCAGAAGATAAAGGTAAGGCAGAAAAGGAAAGCAGCAATACCGCCTAAGACCACAAAAGTGTACAGCCACGCCATGCGGTCATCGCCAAAGAAGCGCACCAGAGGCAGCGTCACCACCGTGGTCAGCATATAGCCCGAGGACGAGAGCACGATACGGAAGATGGTGACAATCGAGCGCTCGTAGCTGTCCTTGGAAATCAGCGTAGTTAAGGCACCGTATGGCAGATTGATGGCGGTGTACACCACGGTGATGGCAAGGTTGTAAGTGACGAAGATGTAGATGATCTTGCCGACATCGCCCAAGGACTCTGGTACTGCAAAGAGCAATACGGAGCTGAGGAAGAACGGGATCACCATACGCAGAATCCACACACGAGTCTTGCCGTATGGCGAGTTGGTGCGGTCTACGATGTAGCCCATGATTAAGTCTGAGGCGCCATCAAAGAAACGCGAAATGAGGAAGATGGTCGAGACTACCGCAATGTTCACATCGCAGTACTCGGTGTAGTAGAAGAGCAAGAAGGCCTGTGAAGCGGCGTAGATGATACAGCTGGCAAAGTCACCTAAACCGTAGCACACCTTTTCACCGAAGCCTGGTGAGGGCGATTTATTTGGGTTGTTGGCAAACATCGGGAAAAGCATGGGGCTATCCTCCTCAGAGAAGCAAAAAGCTGTTCAAGCAAACGATATAACAACACAACACACGCCCCTACACGCACCTCACGCATAGGGATAAGATCCGCTAGGACACCCCCAGCCCCAGCTACAACTTCTCTTGGTACAAGCTGCTACTACCAGCTGTTTTTCCACGTCCGACCGCGACAACGATACAGGATGCACTAATCACAGGGCGCACGAAGTCTGTGATCTGGAGTCTATAGAGACACCACACCTGCTAAGCCTCTGCGCGTAAAGACACCCGCCCCCAGAGCTTTGCTGCCTTTAAAGACACAAAACCATAGAGGCCAAAGCGCAAAACAGCACAAGGCCAATGCCGCTGTCGGCACGTAAAGTAAACAAAGAAGGGAAAACGCACAGTAGATGGCACGAGCCTTGGCAAGGCAAGGTCGTACCGAGGAGAAGTTGGGTACCTACAAGTCTCAGGGAGACGTAGGGGCAGGAGTTCAGCCTCAGTCCTAAATTAAGGCTGAAATTAGAGTCTGTCGCTCTTAATTAGGGGGAGCGCGTAACGCTTACCCGCAAAAATACAGGATCTGCTTTCACGTTGCTGTGCAACTGATCCTCACCACAGTAGGCGGGGATGCCACTGTGTTGGTGTCATCACTAATCACCTCAGAGCTGGCTCTTATGGCGCTGGCTATTAGATGCTGCTATGAGGCATAGCAGAGCCATAACGCAAAGAGGTGCGCACTGTGCATTGCGCGATATGATTGCTCTTGCGGTGCGGAGCGCATTTTAGATTAAAGACAACAAGGCAGATAGCGCTAAAGCAAGTTTGGATGGCAAAAATGTGAGTGAGATCACTTACAAACGTTTACGGACACAGCAAAGAGTAAAAGATCTGCACCATATTGAGCCAAGTGGTGTGTAAGCAAGAGAACCTTTGCTGACTATTACCAAAAATGTTACCCCACAAAGGGTGCTTCTGCAGTCTCTTTGTCTTGCGCTTACAGCGCCCGCCCCTGCTCCAACAAGACATCAGGTGATAACTAACACCACCCTCACTACAAGCACGTACACTGCTGGCTCTAACGCTCTCTAAAGCCACCTTCGCTGACGGTACACTACGCTCTGCACCTGCCCCTGTTCCCCACTACCTACCTACCTACCTACCTGCTTAGGGACAGTAAGGAACGACTGACTTAATAAATGACAGGCTTTAGGGTAATCATAGTGCACCGTCCTAAGATAAGCTCAGGCTCACCTGCACCATTTATCTCGAGGTGTAGGATATTGTCAGCACTCCACCATGCATCCGTCACTTATGAGATCACTCATTCCTAACAGCACAGGAACAAGACTCAATCAGACCACAAGCACGGTAATATGCAGTTAGGACGCTGGCTAACCTTAGCACTTTGGGATAAGGGCATAATTGTGGTGGTTTACTTTGGTGGCAAGAGCGGCGATCATACGAAGCACTACACCATCCAAAGCAAGGCAACTCCAGTAGGTTGTACTCAGGGCTATGCTGTGCCTACCACACAAGGAACGCTCTGCTCCGCGCCATGGTATAACCAAAAGCCAGCATGTATGCCAGCCAGCCTGCCTGCCTGCCCGTTGTGGTTATTGCCGCGAACCGTAGGGATGGACTTAACAACACATGGAGGTGGCGTTTCTGTTCAAGGCGCCCGCCCCACATTACGCCGTAAAGAGATGACCGACAACTTTCCTGCAAATCTGCCTGCAGACATTGCGGCAGCACTTAACTTACCAGTAAGCGGCCTCTACCGCTTACGCGACGCTCTGCAACACTTACAGCGATCCTCTCCAGAGAGCCTCATGCATGCCCTGCAAGCTTGTGTGCAGGAGCTCTGTGCCCAACACTCTGCTGCATTACAAAGCGCAGGTGAGCACTTTGAGCAAGCCTACCAAGCCATTATGGGGGAGCTGGATGGCGTCGATCTCTACGCTGATCCTGACCTCTGGGGTGACCTCTACCCTGTGCTCTTATGGCGCCTTAAGTTTGTGCTGCACGCTCTAAAGACCAATCTGGCCTTAGACTCTTATCCTGCGGTGTTTCAAGAATACTGCGCTGCTGGTGGTAAGGGGCAAATGAGCAAGGACGAGGCACTTACGACGTATGCGCGCTTAATGGGCACCACGTGCGCTGAGCTGGGAAAGGACGATGAGACGGTGCAGGCAGTGCAGCAGCTGCATGATTTGCGTAGCAGTGTGCAAGAGGTGTTAGCAGGCTTAGCGACGGTGGAGTTGGCAGAGGAAAAGGCCGACGCTCCTGCGGTGCTGTCCCGCTTTTTAGAGCTCTTTGCTTTTGAGGGCTTACTGGGATTTCAGCACTACAACAAGGACGCTGCGCAGTAAGGACAGCACGTGGCTGGGATTTATGCTGACGACCTGTGCGCTTGCATGCCCCCTTGAGTACATATGGTATGGTACCCTACCCGCAGCAGCCTCTTGACCTAGAGTTGTCGGCGCATGCCCCACTCGTAAGAGTGGGGTTAGCCGACATTTAGTATTGGGGCTTTAGCCAAGCACAGCGTACACACATC
>CASEBB010000069.1 GCA_949286015.1 uncultured Succinivibrionaceae bacterium
GGTGTCTAAAGGCAAGCTACTGCTACCATATAAGCCCATTCTAACAAGCGCGTAAACCGCAATCTTATGGGCTTTATAGCCTTATTTTGGAGAACATGGCTACGACTTCAAGCTGCGCTACTCTGGCAGCAGACAGCCATATTACGAGACTGTACTGATCGCTACCCCACAGCAGCTTAAGTAAGCCGCGCCACCGCTTCCCCACCGCCAATAATCGGCGCTTCTTGAAGTTTGGTGGGGTAAGATGCCCCCTACTCAAGAGTGATCCCTGTACACAGCATCGCTCCGGCGGCCTCTGGTTACAGGGGGCATGCTGCGCATGGGCATGCCCTCAACTCTAAGGGCAGCCCCTAATAACAAGCCCACTATGCTCCGCCGCACGCGCAAGCACAGTGGGCTTTGTCACCTGCGTCTAATCCACCATCTCCGCCCGATCGCCGTTTTCCTCTAACCACACGCGACGATCGCCCGCCCGCTTCTTTGACAGCAGCATATCAAAGAGCGCAAAGGTCTCATCCTGCACCGCGTCCTCCAGCGTCAGCTGCATTAAACGCCGTGATTGCGGCGCTAAGGTAGTCTCTCTCAGCTGCTCCGGATTCATCTCACCTAAGCCCTTGAAGCGCTGGATCTTGATGCTCTCTGGCTTGGCACCACGACGTAAAAACAGCTTCTGCTTTTGGCTTAGCTCCGCATCATCCAAGGCGTAAGCCTTATCCTTACCGCTGTCGATACGATACAGTGGTGGGCACGCCACATAGACATGGCCCTCGCGCACGAGCTTAGTAAAGTGCTTCACAAAAAGCGCACAGAGCAAGGTGCCAATGTGCAGGCCGTCAGAGTCAGCATCAGCTAAGATACAGATCTTGTTGTAGCGCAGCCCCTCTAAGTTATCGCTATCAGGCTCTAAGCCCATCGCCACCGAAATGGCGCGAATTTCTTCCGAGGCCAGCGCGGTACGAGCCGATACTTCCCACGTGTTTAAGATCTTGCCACGTAAAGGCAAGATAGCCTGAAAAGTCGCATCACGCGCTTGACGTGCCGAGCCACCGGCCGAGTCACCCTCAACAATGAATAACTCACTGCGGCTAGGATCAGTCGAGGTGCAATCGACCAATTTGCCAGGCAGTTGCGGGCCACGTACCGCTTTTTTGCGCTCCACCACCTTGGCCGCACTGTCGCGCGCTTTGGCGGCGGCAATGATCATATTGGCAATAGCCTTGGCCGTGTCGACGTGAGCGTTTAAGTACAGCGAGAAGCGATCTTTAACCGCATTTTCCACTAAAGGGGCGCACTCGCGCGAGGAGAGCTTTTCCTTGGTTTGACCAGCAAATTGCGGGTCACGCATCTTCACCGAGAGCACATACGAGCAGCGATTCCAGATGTCATCCGCTACCAGCTTTAAACCGCGTGGCAGCAGATTGTGCAGATCGCAGAACTCGCGCATGGCGGTGAGCAAGCCAGTGCGGAAGCCATTGACATGGGTACCGCCCTCGGCTGTAGGAATGAGGTTAACAAAGGACTCACGCACCAGCTCGCTATGGCCATCTCCCTCCATTTCCCACGTAACGGCAAAAGCGATCTCCGACTCCTCGTTTTTGATCACTTCGGAGTATGGCGGATTAGGCACAATGGTGTGCTCAGCACATTGGTTCTGCAGGTAGTTACCCAGCGCCCCCTCATGCGTCCACGTAAACTCCTCACCGCTTTTTTCGTTCACGAAATGCACTGTGAGGTTAGGGCACAGCACGGCTTTAGCCTTTAACAGGTGCATTAAGGACTTAAAGTTAAAGTGTGGCGAGTCAAAGTACGAGCCATCCGGCCAAAAGCGCACAGCGGTGCCGGTAGCTTTGCTGTCGCACTTGCCAATAACGTGTAAGTCCTCAACCTTATTGCCATGCTCGTAAGCCAGCGCGTAGATCTTGCCATGGCGCTGAATACGGGCTTCAAGGCGCGTCGAGAGTGCGTTTACCACACTCACACCGACACCATGCAGACCACCGGAAAAGCCGTAGGTTTTGGAGTTGAACTTACCACCAGCGTGCAACTTACCAAAGATCAGCTCAACTGCTGGCACCTTTTCTACGGGGTGGATATCCACCGGCATACCACGACCGTTATCGACCACCTCTAAGGACTCGTCCTCATGCAGCATCACCTCGATGTAGGTGGCGTAGCCTGCCAGAGCCTCGTCGACGGAGTTGTCGATCACCTCCATACCCAAGTGGTTAGGGTTGGTGGTGTCGGTGTACATACCAGGGCGACGGCGTACAGGCTCTAAGCCCTCTAGCACCTCGATTGAGGAACTGTCATAAGCGTCTTGAGCTTTAGTCATCGCTGTCGTCTCCTTAGGATGTGCCAAAAAGATGGTTATCTGCTCTGCTGTTGCATTGCTAAAGCGCGAGCAAGCAGCGCAGGGGGGCATTAGCTTAGCATAGGACAGCGTGCCGTGGGCGCAAATCATGTGCCTTATGCCTCAGCACTGCCTAAGCATCGCTTTACTGTGGCTAGCTTAACACTGCCCTTTGGGGTAGTACCCATCAGGCGTGACTATCCCCATGAACCCACATAAAGGTAGGTAACCTAAAAGCGCCTTAGCACCACCCTACTCTCAGGATAAAACACCTGATTGTAGGCAGTTACCTCCTTTGAGATTTGCTTTTTGGGACACTCACCATAAAGCGTGCTGCCTGTTGCTGCAGCTGCCTGCAACTGCGAGGCAGCTCCTTAATAGTTTCACTGGTGCAGCTTCAGGGCTGCCTTAAGGGCTGCCTTTCCCAGTTGTATGCTGTTTTGCGCGTATGTTTCTTGCTCTATAATGCGGCTGTGAGTAATGGTTCTCACCACGGCATCCGTGCCTTGTGTTAGAGCTATCTCTTTTCCCTTGCGGGGGACTAAGAGGTGGTGTCAAGAGAACCGGTGTTTAACCCTTAGTGCCGGGCTATACCTGCGGGTATAGTCTTCCTAGCTGCGCTTCTTGCGGACGTTGTTTTTTACCCAGCAGTACGCTCTACCCCGCCCCCAAGGTGGTGCTGTAGGTAGAGCAAGGCCCCCTAACTCCTCTGTACTCTTTTTTCTTTGCCAGCTGTGCGCTCACCACAGCTCTGCGGCCCAATTACGGCCTTTAGTCTGCGCGCTGACGGTGCTTTATCGCACCATGTGCAGACTCTATGTGGTAATGACAACGCCTCAACTTAGCCAGCACTGACAGAGGATAGTTGATGGCCGAGTCGTCCGATGGACAGGAGAAGACCGAAGAGCCGACTGGTAAACGAATATCAGACGCGCGTAAAAAAGGTCAACTCCCACGCTCTCGTGAGGCTGGCACTTTCTTTGTGCTGATCTCCGGCGTGCTCTCACTGTGGCTCGTTGCTCCGTTCTTAGGTAAGAGCATGATGGGTGTTATGGAACACTCTTTTACTCTTAGCCGTGAGCAGGTCTTTGACCTCTATGAGATGGGCCGTGTCTTTTACCAAGATCTCTTTGCCGTTGCCATTCCCCTCTTGATTGTGTGCGGCTTTATGCTGCTAGCAGCTTTCTTTGGCAACATCATGGTTGGTGGTATGAACTTCTCGACTGAGGCGATGATGCCAAAGTTTGACAAGCTCAACCCCATCAATGGCATCAAGCGTATCTTCAGCCTCAACTCTATTGTCGAGCTCATTAAGAGTATCGCCAAGGTTGTGTGTATTGGCGCCATCTGCTACTTCCTGATCAGTGGCCGTATAAACCAGATTCTCAACCTGTCCTACATCGACATTTATGCAGCGGTGCAGCAGGCTTTTACCATTCTCTTCTGGTTTATGCTGATCATTGTCTGCGCCATGATCCCGATCATCTTGATCGACGTGCCTTTCCAGATCTGGCAATACCGTCAGCAATTGCGTATGACCAAGCAAGAGCTGAAGGATGAAATGAAGGAGACGGAAGGTAACCCACAGATCAAGAGCCGTATCCGCCGTAGACAGTACGAGATGGCGGTGCGTCGCATGATGACGAAGGTGCCAACGGCCGACGTGGTCGTGACCAACCCTACCCATTATGCGGTGGCACTGTCATATGATCCCGATGGTGAGTTAGCGCCAATTGTGGTGGCTAAAGGTGTGGATGAGGTCGCGGAGAAGATTAAGGAAATCGCCCGCGAGTACCAGATTCCTATCTTGCAGTTACCACCACTTGCACGTTCTTTGTACTACACCACTGACTTAGACCACGAGATTCCACGTGGTCTGTTCCAAGCGGTGGCGCAAGTACTGGCGTGGGTTATGGGCACCAAGGCCTACAAAGAGGGCAAGACGCCGCATAAGCCACGTGATCTGGATAAGAACCTTCCAATTCCAGACGAGCTGCGCTTCTAACAGCAGCGCACCAAAAAGGCCGCCTCCAAGCTTTTGTGGGCGGCCTTTTTGTTTCTTGGAGGTACAAAGGAGCAAGATGCAGCAGGTGCGGGGCGTGCTGTAAGCCCCCTACCGCCACCACTCACCACAAGGACTGAAGTAGGCAAACCAGCTCCTTACATCGTCCTGATCCACATCAGAGCTGCGTTATGGCTCTACCATCTGGCTTCAGGTAGGCTGCCAGCGTCACCACCTCTGCTCAAGTGAAGAGAGCTGCGCTTAGGGGCTCTCCTCAGAGTTTGGTGGCTACCACAAAGTAAACACACCTTTAGGCAAGCACATGAGTCGTGGTTATGGCGTTTCATCTCAACCACCTAAAAGTAGTGTGAGAGCTTTACCAACCACACTCTGAATAAAGCCCGCTGATGCGCGCCTGTACTCTTGAGGGGCAGTGCCGCATGGTCGCCTTAACTGCAAACATGCCCTCAGGCTTAATCAAGGTGCGTAATGACCTGTCCCGTCTGCAGCCACGTATAGAGTTCCGCTGTAATCTGCGGAAAATCCAGCTCACAAGTAAAGCCCGTATCGCGCTGTAACAGCTCAGGGGAAAACACTGACTTATTTAAGCGCACGTCCTGATAGCTGAGCGCCCCAAACTCTACAGGCGCGGCAGTAGCGTGCAATTGCAACAGGATATTGACGTACTCCTTTAGTGGGCGGGCATGGCCTGAGCCAATCCAGTACTCCGCCTGCGACTGGCCACGCTCACCAATGACCTTTAAGGCGCGCACACAATCAAACACCGAGACCACATCAAAGTACTGCTCACATGGGGTAAAGCGTAAAGGCTCACCCTTTAAGATCCGCTTCATCGTAGCAGTGATAAAGGAGTCACGGTGATCCAAGGGGCCCATGATGTGCGACTGATTCACGATGATCAGCTCACAGTGCAGGCTAGAGCACATGGCCTTTAAGGTCATACGGGCACAGCGCTTGGCCTCAGCATAGATGATGTGGCGGTTATAGTAAGGGGCATGATGGAAATCAAGCGGCAGATAGGCCTCAGTAAAAGCCTCTTCCATGGTGCCAATCTGCACGAAGCGCTTACAGCCTAAAGCCTCTGCCAGCAAAAAAGCTTGCTGCGAGGCCAGCACATTGCCCATCTGTCCTGCGACGTCGAGATCAGACAAGCCCCCACTGCTTCCCCACGCCAGATTGTAAAACACGGCATTATGGCCCAATTGCGCCGCACTGATACCTGCTGCCTCCAAATACTTGGGGACAGAGGACAGTTGCTCTTGGGCAAGCGGGATATAAGTGAGCAGCTCGTGAGCGGCTAAGCGCTGCGGATCGACTTGCTCCCAAGGCTTACGCCCAAAGGCCACCACCCTAATGTTATGGTGCAAAAAGAGCTTGGTCAGCCATGAGCCAATGAAACCGGTGGCACCGGTGATCAGCGCACAAGAAATCGGAGCGCTGTGTGCGGAGGACGTTGGGTTGAGCATGGTGTTGTGTTCTCTTGAGTATCTTGCAAGGAGATGACGATGAGTGGTGATGGTAAGGAGCCTCAGGGCTAAGCTTACATCGCCCTTACAGTAGCATTGTAACGGCCAGAGCTTACTGCCAGCGCCCCACGCAACACTCTCCTTACGTCGCAGCTTGCAGTCCTTGCAGTCTTTGCAAACGTACAAAGCGCTTATTTATCGAAAAAATGACCACTACCGACATCTTTGCAGCAAAAATTTTCAAAATTTTTTAAAAAATTCTTGACACTCTGCGTTTTGCCCTTATAATGGGCTTCGTTTTCTGACGGCGCGGGGCTATAGCTCAGTTGGTTTAGAGCGCCTGCATGGCATGCAGGAGGTCATCGGTTCGATTCCGTTTAGCTCCACCAAACGAAAACAACATCTTAGGCTGGGGGTATAGCTCAGTTGGTAGAGCATCTGCTTTGCAAGCAGAGGGTCTACGGTTCGATCCCGTATACCTCCACCAGTAAGATAGAAATCAGGTTTTGGGGCTATAGCTCAGTTGGTTTAGAGCGCCTGCATGGCATGCAGGAGGTCATCGGTTCGATTCCGTTTAGCTCCACCAAAACCCTCTTAGGCCGTGATGGCCTTTATTTTTACCTATCTGTTGTATCTATGTATTTTTAGCGTAGCATACGACCTGTCGCCTCACCTCACTTCACTTCCCTTCACCGCGTCTCACCTTATCTCCCAAGCTGATACCTTGGCACCAACAGTAATGCGCTTCTGAGCACTGGTCTCGCTCCCTACCCGCGAACCTAAGAGTGTGCGCCCCCAGAGTGCCAGCACCTCATCCTGCAAGTAAGTAAGACACGCCAAACCAGCTTGTAAGTTCTTGAGCTTAACTTACAGCAATAGTCCCAATACTCACCTCGAGCACCATCAGGCCATGGCGGGCTTAAGTTCGCGGGCATGGTCTTGCTCTCCCCCACTCTCTGCACGATTGCTTTGGCACCATTAACCCCATTAACCTTGCACGCCCCGCAGCCTTGAGGCCCATGCTGGTTTCGTTGCGCGCCTGCTTACGGCCATTAGTGGTGCACCAGCCGCACTTTTTTCCCTTTTGCTGACAATTTAGCCCAAAGCGTATTTGCCTCAAGCCCCTCTTTGCCGTAAATTGATTCTTCGCCTATCTCTGCGCCCTGCGTCAGTGCTCAATTGTCCCAAGCTGTGGCCATGATCACAGCCTCATTTGCCGCTAACCTACACTTTAGTGAGGTTTGCTACAATAACAGCACTACCTGCCGCTGCACGCCTCCGCGTTTGCACCGCCACCACAGCCGCTGTCATCTCTTTATAGACACAACGGCTCAGAGTGCAGGATTAGTAGGCTCAGTTGCCTGCGCTACCACTTGCTCAAAGCTTAGCAGGGGGCGCTGACTGATGGAATTTGTATGTTGAGGGTGCTCAATGCGATTCAAAGTTGGAATGTTAGCGCTCGCCCTAACGGGTATGCTTGGCGCCAGCGTGCACTCAGTGCAGGCTGAAGACCTGTTAGACATTTATAACGAGGCCTATTTGCGTGACCCTGTGGTGCTGCAGGCCAAGGCCAATCGCGATCGAGCTGTAGCCGCTATCGATGAAGCCACTGCCGCCTTACTGCCACAGTTAAACTTAACCGGTAGCCTCAATTACACCCGTATCAATCCCGCAGGCGATACCTCCTCTTACAATAACAGAGCCGCCTCAGGTGGCATCGACTTATCGCAGGCCATTTGGCGACACAGCTCGTGGGTAAACCGCGATATCGCCACTAAGACCGCCGCCCAGCAAGAGCTGGTATACGCCGACGCCTTACAGCAGCTCATTATTCGCGTCTCCACGGCTTACTTTAACGTCTTAAATGCCTTGGATACCGTGACCTTTGCTAAGGCCAATCAGGCGGCCTTAAAGCGTCAGCTGGATGAGGCTACCCGCCGCTTCCATGTGGGCTTAATCGCAGAAACTGACCAGTTAGAAGCCCAAGCTGCTTACGACTTAGCCACTGCTCAGGTAATCACCGCTGAGAACAACCTCATTAACTCCTATGAGGAGATTCGTAAGCTCATTGGCCGTCAGGTCACTGAACTTAACGCCTTAGATGAGGGCCGCTTTAGCCCAATGCCTGTGGTGCGCTCCATTTCGCAAGTGGTCGCTGAGGCAGAGCAAAACAACTTAAACTTACAGGCCAACATCATTAGCCGTGATATCGCTAAGGATCAGATCACTTTAGCGCAGACCGGTCACGAGCCAACCTTAGATCTGGTCGGTTCGCTGCAAATGGCCAACAACAACTACTCGGTTGATTCACCATCCTTACAAGATGGCACCAGCAACAATGCCTCGGTGGGTGTAGCCTTAAACTTCCCACTGTTCTCAGGCGGCGCGGTCAGCTCGCAAGTAGAGCAAGCCCAGCACAACTATGTGGCGGCATCTGAGGCCTTAGAGCTGGTGCACCGCACCATGATCTCGGACGCTAATAACAACTACAACAACGTCCAAGCTGCTATTTCTTCGGTGATTGCTTACCAGCAAACGGAACGCTCGGCACAAAGTGCCTTAGAGGCGACGCAAGCTGGCTACGAAGTGGGTACGCGTACCATTTCGGACGTGTTAGATGCGACGCAGCAACTGTACTCAGCGAAGCAAAGCCTGTCTGCAGCACGCTTTAATTACATCTTGTCGCGGCTGCAACTGTTGTACACCCAAGGCACGCTGAGCTTGGATGAAATCGAGGCGGTAAACCGTGGCTTAAAGCGCACGGCTACCTCGGCCCCTACGATTTCGCACGCCAATGGCCAAGGTGCATTTACTCCTGCTGCTAACAGCAGCAGTGCTAATAGCACGAACGGTAATACCAACGGCACCAACAACGCTGATGGCAACGATGGTGCTGATGGCAACAACGGCGCTAATAGCAACAACTAAACTAAACGGTAAGGGCTGGCGCCACTAAGTCTGCCCCGAAACAAAAATGCCGTGCTTCTTTCCTGTATTTGCAGGCAAGGGGCACGGCATTTTGTTTTTAATACGGGCAATTTAAGGGCTCTACTCAAAGTTTGGTGGATGCTCAAAAGCAGCAGCGCCCCTGCGATCAAGCATGGCCCCCATGTGATGGCGCTTGGCGTGACCAACCTTGGAGTAGTGTTGATGCCATCTTCCCCAAACTCTGCTGATAGCCAATTTAAGAGGGCCGCAATTGCAGCCATCGCTCCCGGCAGTACTAAGAGGTGTGCTTAATCTTCTCAACAATACCCGTGGTCGAGCAGTTGTCCACAAAGTTGAGGATCTTGACCTTGCCACCATTAGAGATAACCTCTTGGTGACCGGCAATCTGCTCTACCTTGTAATCACCGCCCTTCACCAAAATGTCTGGTAAGACCTTGGCGATCAAACGCTGTGGCGTCTCCTCATTAAACGGCACCACCATATCCACACAGCTTAAAGCCGCCAGCACCATCATACGATTCTCTAAAGGCACAATCGGACGCGTTGGGCCCTTGAGCTTTTGCACCGACTCATCAGAGTTCACCGCCACAATCAGCACATCACCTAAAGCCCGCGCCTGCTGCAAGTACTCCACATGGCCCTTATGCAGGATATCAAAGCAGCCATTAGTCATAACAATGCGCTTGCCCTTTTGCTTTAAGCGCTGCACCTCCGCCATGAGCTCGTCTTCAGTTAAGACACCACTGTGCTTGAGCATGCCATGACGAGCAAAGATCTCTTCTTCCAGCTCCTCTGGAGTTACCGTCGAGGTACCTAATTTACCCACGACAATACCAGCAGCGCGGTTAGCAATAGCGCAAGCTTCAGGCAGTGGGGAACCACTGGCAAGGCACGCCGCTAAGGTCGCAATCACGGTATCACCCGCACCAGTCACGTCGTACACTTCACGGGCATACGTAGGAATATGCAGCGTTGGCTTGCCTGGCACCACCAGCGACATGCCATCCTCAGAGCGCGTGACTAAGAGCGCCTCTAATTCACAATCACGAATCAGACGCAGTGCCTTTTGCTCTAAATCGTCGTTGTCTTTGACCTTACCTACTACCGCCTCAAACTCGGACATGTTTGGCGTCAGTAAGGTCGCTCCCATGTAGCGCTGAAAGTCCGTGCCCTTTGGGTCAACTAAGACGGGAATGCGATGCAGACGCGCCTCTTTAATCATGGATTGCACTGAGGACAGGGCACCCTTGCCATAATCAGAGCACACCAGTACTTGGCTATCGCGTAAGGCCTGACGGAGCGTCAGCATGAGGTGGCCTTGGTCGATATCGGTATAGCCCTTTTCAAAATCGATACGCAGTAACTGCTGGTGACGGCTTAAGACTCTGAGCTTAGTAATGGTAGGTTGCAACGGGGTCTCAATAAAGCGCGGCTCAATCTTTTTCTCCCGTAAGAGATTGGCTAAGAGCTCACCGGCCTCGTCCTTACCCACTAAACCGACAATGTCACAGGCGATGCCTAAGGAGGCGAGGTTTAAGGCCACATTAGCGGCACCACCGGCACGCTCCTCAAAGCGATCGACATTGACCACAGGAACTGGAGCCTCTGGGGAGATGCGGGTCGAAGTGCCGTACCAGTAGCGATCCAGCATCACATCACCCACGACCGTAACCCTACCACCAAAACGAGGCAAACTCCGCACGTCCATGCATCAACTCCCGAAGACAACCTGTGATTAGAGCGGTAGCAACGCGGCAGTAACGACGGCAAAAACAGCGTCTTTTACCCTACTGTTACCCTACTGTCACGTGGCTAGAAACTTAGGCCATAATAGCAAAAGCCTCTGTGCTTTTGTGTTTTCTCTGTAGTTGTTTTAAGATGCAGCTCTAGAGCTCGGCTGTAACAGCAATCAATACAGACCATGGCTCCACTAAGAGTAAGCTCACCCGAGACACTCTTACTTGCTCTGCAGTAACCTAGGCAGATACGCTTCAGATTACACTTCTGCTGCGACCACAGACGACAATAGTCTCACCGGAGCCCATAGTGGCACCAGCGCGACGCGATGCTGACAGCGCTGCTGCACAGCTGTTCTGCTGTTCTGTGGCTTGTCGTTCTGTGATTTGTTTCGCCACCCTTTGGCTTAACCTCGCCTTATCTTGGGGATAGCAAGTAATTCATGCTCAGCGCACGCACCCTTTCTCTGAATACGGCTATATGGCCCTTGCAGTATGCGGCGCTCGTCGCAGCCATGAGCGTCATCTTTGGCTGTGACTTAGGTACCCTCTTTATCAATCAGCAGTACCTCTCCAATCTCTTTTTACTCTCCCTGAACCGCTCACATGTCATCATTGGTACCTACATCTTAGGCTTTATCTTCGGTACCTTTATCTCCGGCTATGTCACCTACGGCTCTGGACGTAAGATCACCATTGTCTCAAGCTCTCTAGTCGGCTCCTTTGCCATTCTGGCCTCGGCCGTAGCTCCAAACTTTGCTATCTTCCTCTGCTCCGAGTTCGTCATTGGCTTTTCTTTTGGCCTCTTCTTCATCGCCGCTTGCCTCTATAACTGCGAGCTGATGCTGCCAAGCTTACGTGGTACCGCTCTCTCCTTTATCCCTATTGGTACTGCCTGCGGGACGCTGCTCTCCCTCATCACCTATACTGATCCGGTCAGTAAGCCCTTAGTGGTCTTTATTGTACTTGTGATCCTCAATCTCATCTTGCTGGCTACTACCGTCATCAAGCTTCCAGAATCACCACGCTACTTAGCCTTAACCGGCTCCACAGACGCGGCTTTAGCCGTGCTCTTTAAGCTACGTCATGACATGGGCATGGCCGCTCGTGAGTTGGCAGAAATCAATGAGTGCTGCCGTGGTGAAAACCGGAGCTTAGAGTTCTACATCCAAAACACTATCTACCGCCGCTTGCTGGCTTTTATTTGCGTCAGCACCTTTGTCCTCAATATGGCGGGCAGCTTTATCATCCCCTACGTCCTGTTAGATAACCTCTCCTTGGTACTCCTGTGTGAGGAGAACAACTACTGCTACTACGACCTCAACAGCGCCTTGATTTACACCACGTTTACCCTGATCTTTATCTCGGTGCTGCTCCATGCGCTGGCTCTAACGCGCTTTTCCCGCCGTTTTATCGTGCTCTTTAGCCTCGCTACGGCGTGTACCTTTTTAGCGATTACTACCATTACCAGTCTGCTACCACACAGCGACCTTAAGAACTACATTCTGACCATTGCCCTGCTAGCCTTTATCTTCTTTGGTATGGGCTTTTACTCGATCTTTATGTGCGTACTTATCCCCGAGCTCTTACCGATACGTGGTCGTGAGTTTGGCTTTGCGGCGATCGTGCTGGCACAGGGTATCGGCCAGCTGTTTAGTCTGCAGGCGTATACGCCTATGATTCATCAGCTAGGCTTTAGCTCCTTTTTAGCAGTGGCGACGCTGCTCATGGGTATCAGTCTCTACTTCCTCTATCTGTTCTTGCCACCACTTACCGGCCAAAAGAGCTTAGAGGGCATCGAGCTGCGGGTGATGTCATTGCCTAAGTTTATGTCGCTTAGGCACTTAAACAGTGCGCCTACCAGCAATACCATGCGCTAAGGTACTCTCAAGAACAGCCAGCGGCATCCTCTCAGAGGCAACAGCGCAGCTACTGAAAATCTTTTGTAAAAATCACGCGCCATGGTCACTTTTTGTTAGCATGCATAAAGATGCGCGCTCACGTCCGCCTGCTCGCTTCACCAGCCGTCTGTTAAGGTCATCACATGCTGTGATCTTTAGGCATGACTCTACAGGCAGCAACGTGCACGCTGGCACACTGAGGAAAAAGGAGAATCAACTATGGCAATGCTTACTTCAGCCCGTAAGGCTGCCATCGCATTTGGATGCGGAGTTCTGTTAATGTTTCCTGCCTTTACGGCTGTGGCCAGTGATCAGCTGTTAGAAGACTTTCAATACTACGACCTGCCAACCACGGTCAGCCAAAATGTTGCCCATGCTCTGATGGAAGAGAATGCGGCCATTGTCATTGATGTGCGCTCTCCAGAGGAGTACGCTGAGGGTCACATCGCTGGTGCTTACAATTTCCCTGTAGAGACCATTGCTAAGCATGCTGCTGACTTTCAGGTGGTAAAGGACACTAACACCCCAGTGTTAGTCTACTGCCGCACCGGCATCCGTGCCGCCAATGCGGTCTCGGCCTTAATGGACATGGATATCAAGCACCTCATGAACATGGGTGGCGTTTCCTCATGGGAATACGGCCTCACTACTGAGGTGCCAACCACTCCATTTGCGGATGCCGTCAAGACGGTAAAGCCTTACAAGGCCCAATAAGACCAGCATTCACCTCCCCACAAAGCCCGCATTTGCGGGCTTTGTTGTTTGTGGAGTGCAGCATTGGCAGAGGAAGCCGCACCGGCGGTGACGGCTGCAAGCGCAGCGGAACGACTTACTATAGATGACGGACTTTAGGGTAATCAGGGTGCACCGTCCTAAGGTAGGCTTAGACTCACCTGCACCATTCATCTCGAGGTGTGTGACCGTGACATCACACATCCCTTCTTCCATCATTTATGAGTTCACTCATTCCAACGCTCACCGTGGCCTATTTCCGGCTTGTGCTATGCTTTACATAAAGTGAGGCCTATGCAGCCACGACTGCTCACGAGGGCAGTGGTGTCCTCAATTTCTTTGAGGCTATAGCCAAGGCACTCTTTGCACTCTCACTACTCCGATAGCGCCCGCAACAAAAGTCCTAGCACCGCTCAGCTTGCTGTTGCAACTCTCTTGCTATCGAGGCTACTGCGCCGCATCAGAGCGGCGCTTGCTAGCCCTGCTCTAAACACAACAACAACGTCTTTTCATGAAATTTGTGATCTTAGCGGGCGGATTGGGTACACGCCTCAGTGAGGAAACCGTCCTCCGTCCAAAACCAATGGTGGAAATTGGTAACCACCCTATCCTCTGGCACATTATGAAGTGCGCCGCAGCGCAAGGCTGTGACGACTTTATCCTCCTCTGTGGCTATAAAGCCGAGCAAATCAAGCGCTACTTCGTCGACTACTACCTCAATAACTCTGACATCACCGTCGACCTCAAAGACAACACGGTTTCCGTGCACACCCAATGTCGCGAACCGTGGAAAGTCACCATCTTAGATACCGGTCTTGAGACCTTAACCGGTACGCGCCTCCTCAAAGCCAAAGAGCACATCTTAGCTGGCGGCAATGAACCTTTCATCGTCACCTACGGCGATGGCTTAAGCACGGTCAACCTCAAAGCCTTGCTTGCTTTCCATCAACAAAGTGGTAAAGCCGTCACCATCACGGCAGTGCAACCGACGGGACGCTTTGGCGCGCTGCAATTTGACAGCGCTGACAACATCACCAGCTTCTACGAGAAGCCTGCAGGTGATGGCAACTGGGTCAATGGTGGTTTTATCGCCTGTGAGCCTCGCTTCTTCGACTTTATCCCTGAGGGTAATGTCATGTTAGAGCGTGAGCCTTTCTCGGCCTTAGTAAAAGCCAATGAGCTCAACGCTTACCGCCATCATGGCTTCTGGCAACCAATGGACACGATGCGCGATAAGACCTTCTTAGAGGGCTTATGGCAAAGTGGCCAAGCACCATGGAAAACGTGGGACTAAGCTCTAAGCTCCTCGTTTCTCTTTGTCCCCGTATCCATCTGCCTCAAGTCACTGGGGGTGCCACCAAGGAACGACTGACTTAATAAATGACGGCATTTAGGGCACGCATGCACCTTTTATCTCGAGGTGAGACGTTGCAACCACGCACCGCTACATCCGTCACTTATTAGCTCACTCTTTCCCAAGTGTCACACGGTGTATGCCCCTGCTTGCCCACGCTCGCAGCACTACAGTAGCACCCTGCTCTGCATCCCCACACCACAGCTACAGCGACCTCCATGCATGCGAGCAATGCTTGCTAGCAAAGCCTGCTGTGCTGTATGGCTGCAAGCTAATCTCAAGTGAACTTGAGGCCCAGAAGAGTTCCCTCGCTTGCTATGACTGCCACCTTGACAGCGCCCGCCCCAGCATCTGTAGCCACCCCAGCCACGATGCCTCCTGTAGAAAACTTTTGGCAGGGCAAACGCGTACTCATCACTGGCCACGCCGGTTTTAAAGGCTCGTGGCTGTGCATGATATTGCAGCGCTTTGGCGCCAAACTCTACGGCTTTTCTCTGCTGCCGCACGCCAAGCCCCGCCTCTACCACCTACTCAACATCCCAGAACTGCTCACCGATGAATGCATCGCGGACATTAGCGACAGCGCTGTTCTTGCCGACTTTGTCCGCCGCTGTGAGCCCGAGATTGTCTTGCACTTAGCCGCCCAGCCGCTGGTACGTGAGAGCTATCGTGACCCGCTTACTACCTACCGCACCAATGTGCTGGGCACCCTCAACGTCCTTGAAGCTTGCCACCACTGTCCAAGTGTACGGGCGGTAGTAAACGTCACTACCGACAAGTGCTACGAGAATCCTGAGGATGGCCATGCCTTTGTGGAGAGTGATCCTCTCGGTGGCTACGATCTCTACTCCTCTTCTAAAGCCTGTAGTGAGATTCTCTCGGCCTCTTATCGGCGCTCGTTACTGCAAGAGCCTCACGCCATGTGCTTAGCCACGGCGCGGGCGGGCAATGTCATTGGCGGTGGTGACTTTGCCGATGATCGCTTGCTGCCAGACTGTATTCGCGCCTTAGCTGATCCTGATAATGGCACCATTGTGCTGCGCTACCCCCAAGCCATACGTCCATGGCAGCACGTCTTGGAGCCTCTTTGTGGCTATATCAGCTTAGCGCAGCGCTTATATCAACGCGACAGTGCCTACTGTGGTGCCTTTAACTTTGGCCCTGAGCAATCACAAGTACTCTCAGTAGAGCAGGTGGCGCAGCAAGTAGTAAAGATCTGGGGCTCAGGGCGGGTGCAAGTCGAGGCTCATGACCACTTACATGAGGCGGGCTTGCTCTTACTTGACAGCAGCAAGGCCAAGCAGCTTTTAGGCTTTAAGCCTGTGCTGACAGCCAGTGAGGCGATTGAGTGGACGGTGCAATGGTATCAGCTGTGGCAGCAAGGAGCGCCAAGTGATGAGTTACGCACCCTGACAAGGCAGCAGATTGCTGAATTTATGGCGCGCCGTGAGGCTTAAGCGGCAATCAGCGACTTAAGCGCCAAT
The DNA here is from genome assembly GCA_949286015.1 of uncultured Succinivibrionaceae bacterium. Classification (GTDB taxonomy): domain Bacteria; phylum Pseudomonadota; class Gammaproteobacteria; order Enterobacterales; family Succinivibrionaceae; genus Anaerobiospirillum. The sequence goes on from CASEBB010000069.1 coordinate 15,996, forward strand.
CCCCCTGTAGAACTGTTAGTACCGGTATTAATGGTACTACCAAGAGGTAGTACCCAAAGGTAGTTCCCTCTGTGGTACTTTCTGCCAGAGTAAGACAAGATGCAACGTTTTGACGTGATTACTACCCCCATTGCGGGTTTGCTCATCCTGAAAGCTAAGCCTATTGGCGATGACCGTGGCTACTTTGAGCGCTTCTTCTGCGCTGAAGAGTTCAAAGAGATAGGCTTTACTGAGCCGCTCTGCCAAATCAACCACTCGTTTAATCGCGAGAAAGGCACCTTACGCGGTGTGCACTACCAAAAGCCACCATTTTTAGAGACCAAGATCGTGCGCTGCATTCGTGGCAAGGTCTATGACGTCGCGGTCGACATTAGACGCGGCTCCCCTACCTTTTTACAGCACTTTGCTCTGGAGTTAAGTGCGGACGAGCCTACCTATCTCTACATCCCTAAGGGCATGGGACATGCGGTGCAGGCCTTAAGCGACAACGCCGAAATCCTCTACCTTGTAGGCACTCCTTTCCATCCTGAGGCTGATAGCGGCTTAAATCCACTTGATCCGGCGCTCAACATTAAGTGGCCATTAGAGGTCACAGAGATGAGCCCAAAGGATCGGCAGCGGCCGTTTATCACTCCTGACTTTACAGGCGTTGAGGTCTAAGTGCTGGCTCTACTCAGAATTTGTGGGGCGCTTAGGAGGTAATGGGACGGCTAATTGCTGATTAGCACCGGCCTTAGCCCAACCACCTAAGGCTGGGGCTTGAGCCTATACCCACAGATTCTGAGGAGAGCCTAAGTGCTGGCGGTAACGTCAAGCACACAAGCTTGGTTGGTAGCCACCAATGCGGAGGCGCATGCTGGCGCCTCTTGCGGTTAATGCAAGCCCACCACGCTACCCACCTACCAAGTAACGACTGACTTTATAGATGACGCTCTTTAGGGTAAGTATGGTGCCAATCTCTAAGATAGGATGAAGATCACCTGCACCATTCATCTTACGATGTGTGACGTTGCCCTCCCTCAACCCAACCTCCGTCATTTATTAGATCACTCTTTCCCAACCCACCTACCAACAAACAGGCATACCTTGAGGCAAGGACTACCGCCAGTATGCTCTAAGCACAGCGTAGCTTTTGTCCCTTTCCTCACTTACGTAGCGGTACACATTCCATGCACAAGGCTATTATTTGCGGCGCCAGCGGTTACATTGGCTCTGCTCTGAGCACTCAGCTCTTAGCACACGGCGTAGACGTTTGGGGCATAGGCCGCAGAGAAGCTTTTACCCCACCACTGGTCACAAGCAGCAATAACGCACCTGAGGCACAACTTGCTCGGTGGCATTACCAGAGTGTAGACGCGCAAGATTATGCGGCTTTAGCGAGCGATCCGCAGCTTAAAGCGTGGTGCCAAGCTGATAGCGACGTGAGCAACCTTGGCAGTGATAATGCCAGAGGGCCGGTGTTTTACTACCTCACATGGCGCGGCCATGAGCGCTTGCGTGATGGCTCGTTAGAGGAGCAGCTCAAGAATGTCGCTTACGTCAGCAACGCGATCGCCGCAGCAGCCCAATTAGGTTGCAGCAAGTTTGTCCTTGTGGGCAGCCAATATGAGGTACTCTTTCAGCACTACCTCAATACGGGAGCATGGCACGAGTCGTACTTTGAATCTGGTGCTACTGACTATATCTACCCCGCATGTAAGCTCTTTGCCTATGAGCAAGCAGAGCTTACGGCCTATCTCAAGCGTATTGACCTTGTGCACACCCGCTTTTCCGTAGCACTCGATAGTAAGTTAGCTGCTCCCAACTATATGGCCCGCACGCTCAAAAGCATCTTAGCGGGGCAGGCATATGAGCCGCCACGCAGCCCTATTCTCTACGAGATTGTGCTGCTTGAGGACTTAGCGCAAATGTTTTACCTCGCCGGTTGCTATGGGCACAACAAAGACGTGTTTTACTTGGGCTATGGGCAGTGTGCGACCTTGCGTGATTACTTTGCCAGCGCCGCGCACTACCGCAAAGAACCAGCTGCGCACATGCAACTGCCTCAGGTCGATGGCGAGAAAGCGCTGGTGGCAAGCTTTAAGGCTACTGCTCTAAAGCAGCGTTGTCCTGAGGGGGAGCAAGCGGTGTTTAGTCACGATTGGGATTACGTTCTGCGCCACCTGCAAGCGGCGGCGGAGTAAGGCTCAACTCTTACCACCACGCCCTATCACCACCATCACTGCGTTTGGGAGCAGCTACAGCCAAAGCACAAGCTCGTAGATAACTTACAAGCGCCTGACGGCGCCTTATCTCGGAAGTAGCGTCTTAGCGGGCACCTACTCTCAGGGTAAAACACCTGATTGCAGGCAGTTACCTTCTTTGAGTTTTGCTTTTGGGGATACTCACCAAGCACAAGCAAACCAGCGCGGGATAAAGCTGCCTTGACCTAGAGTTGTCGGCGCATGCCCCATTCGTAAGAGTGGGGTTAGCCGACAGTTAGTTTTGGGGCTTTAGCCAAGCACAGCGTACACACGTCCTCA
>CASEBB010000070.1 GCA_949286015.1 uncultured Succinivibrionaceae bacterium
ATAGGTGTGCCGCTAAATCTAGAGTAAAATCTCATAGATGCATATTGGCGCACCGAATGTGTGCACATAGGCGTATCCCCTAATTTCAATAAAGAACCAGGTAAAGACAGAGCAAGTGGAGCAATTGCTCGATGAGCTGGCACAGTGGTACGACGGCTACTGTTTTGATCGCGCTGGTAAGCATCACGTGTTTTCGTTGTGGTCCTTACTGTGTTTTTTCAGAGAGGAGGATACCGCCTTTGGCACTTATTGGTTCAATAGCGGTGGCTTACCAGAGCTTCTGCGCAAATCCTTACTCAACAGATCGTGGGAAAAGCGCTTAAGCCTCTTAGACGGCGACAGTGTGCTGGTAGACGTAAATGCTTTCTTAAGCCCTAGCACCTTTGCAACGATGAAAGATGAGGTTTTGCTCTTTCAGACGGGTTATCTGACGCTCAAAGCACCGTATAGTGCTGCAGGCAATTACGCCTCTGAGGTGAAGCTGGGCGTGCCAAACAAAGAAATTCAGCGCGCCATATTGCTTATGTACCGCGTAGAGTTCTTCCCGAAGATTCAAGGCTTCATAACAGCCTTTATCGACAGGATGTGTGCTGCTATCAAGGATCAAGACGCTACCTCATTACAGCAGTGCTTCAACGAGCTGTTTCACAGCATCGATTACGAGCACTACCCCTTAACGAAAGAAAGTGCGGTAACAAGCATTTTGCATATCGCTATTGCGTTAGTGCTGGATATCAGGGTGATGGTAAACCTGCACGAATCGCAGGGCAGAGCTGATTTAGTGTTTGACTGGCAGAATACGACGGTGGTCTTTGAGCTTAAGTATGCCGACACACTAAGTCAGACTAACTCCATGCTGCAACAAGCCCTAACGCAAATCCAAACCAGAAATTACGGCGATACCATGTTCAAGGGGCCAAAGCTGTGGCGAGTGGCCATGGTGTTCTGTGCAGAGAGTCGTGACCTTGCGGCGGTGCAGGCATTGAGCGAGTAAGGAATGAGTGATCTAATACATGACGGAGTTTGGGCTGTAGGCTGGCAACGTCACACCCCCACCTCGAGATGAATGGTGCAGGTGATCCCCATCCTATCTTAGGTAGGGGCACCATGATTACCCTAAAGACCGTCATCTATAAAGTCAGTCGTTCCTAACAGCAACACACTCTGCTCTGAGCTTGCATGAGTGCTGCTTGCTTAGGGTACCTCCACTCCACCTGTAGCAAAGAGTTCACTCCTAATAGTCGTCAGGGCCATCCCACGGCATGCTGCCACGCGGCATACCCGCGTTATGCTGCGGTTGTTGTTGCATTGGCTGCTGTCCCCTGCCCTGCTGCCCCTGCATGCCTTGAGACTGCGCTCTGCTTTGATACTGCGGCTGTGGCGGTGCGTTCACCGCCCCCGCCATTGGCGCCTGATAAGGGTGATCCTGTCCCAGTGGCGGTTGTTGCCTCCCACCTTGGGTCCTATTGTTGCCCAGCGTGTTCTGCATATCGCCTTGATTGGTATGCATGCCACGCGTCGTGCCCGAAAATGCCGCCTGCGTCTCCGCTGTCGGCGCTGCTAGTTGCTGCTCTGCAAACAGCTCGGGATGGTAGCGCTGCAGATTACTCTGCATCATCTCCGCATGCTGTGGTGGGTAACGACGCATCTCCACTGGCGCCTGCGCATCATGATAGCGTAAGTACAGCAGAGTCTGCCCTAATACCCCCTCAAAGCCACGATCAGACGGCTCATAATAGCGCCGCCCATCAAGCTCCTCTGGCATAAAGCACTCACCTGCCGCATAAGCACCAGGATAGTCATGCGCGTAGCGATAGCCCCGATGGTAGCCCAGACTCTCCATCAGCTTAGTCGGTGCATTGCGCAAATACAGCGGTACCTCAAACGACGGTAAGCTCGAAGCATCCGCTCGCGCTTGATGAAACGCGGTGTAGAGGTGGTTACTCTTGGGAGCTAAGGCCATATACACCGCCGCCTCAGCAATCGCACGCTCGCCCTCAGCTTCACCTACACGGGTAAAGATATCCCACGCGTTAAGTGCCACTTGCATCGCTTGGGGGTCAGCTAAGCCCACATCCTCGGTGGCAATAGCCAAGATACGGCGAGCCACATAGAGGGGATCACCACCTGCCTCTAAGATACGGGCATACCAGTACAAAGCCGCGTCAGGATTAGAGCCACGCACGGACTTATGAAAAGCGGAGATCAGGTCGTAAAAGGCATCACCGCCCTTATCGTACTTAATAATGCGGCGGCCTGCGACGGCACCAACCATGGCGTAAGTGATGATCTTACGCCCATCGGCCAAAGGAGCAGCATCATCTGCCAGCATCTCTAAGGTCGTCAGCAGATGGCGGGCATCACCACCGGCAAGATCAATGAGAGCCTGTCGCACCTTATCATCAAAGACTAAGCGCTCGTGCTTGAGGCCACGCTCAGAGGTCAGAGCCCAATCAATGAGCTTATTGAGCTCCTCTGCCGTCAGCGCCTTTAAGACAAAGATACGGGCACGGGAAAGCAGCGCTTGATTGACCTGAAAAGACGGGTTCTCGGTAGTGGCGCCTATAAAGGTAATGGTGCCGTTTTCAATGTACGGCAAAAAGGCGTCTTGCTGCGCCTTATTAAAGCGGTGCACTTCATCGACAAAGAGAATAGTACGCCGCCCATGGCGCTTACGCTCTTGCGCTCTGGTGATAGCCTCTCTAATGTCTTTGATACCTGCCGATACCGCCGAGATCTGCTCTAAAGTCGCATCGACACTACGGGCAATCAAAAAGGCCAGCGTGGTCTTACCCACACCTGGTGGCCCCCAAAAAATCATGGAATAGCAGCGGCCACGCTCTAGAGCTTGGCGCAGAGGTTTGCCCTCACCTAATAAGTGGCTCTGCCCAATGTACTCATCAATGTTACGTGGGCGCAGGCGTGCAGCCAACGGTGCGAGCGGATCGAACTCGGCGTTTTCATCGACCAGAGCGTTACCATAGACCATACTGCTAGTGCGCCGTGGTGGATGAATGACGATGCCTCCCGTCTTATCCTCTTTTGGCGCCGACTCTTCCCCCTGCTCTGGCTCTGATTCACCGTCTGCAGCACTCTTAGCGCCAGTGGTAGCGTCTTGGGACTGTGTTTGTGCTTTTGCCTGCGCTGGCTCTTTGCTCCATGGCGTATTTGGCTCTGGTAAGGACGGCTTTATGTCTGCTTCTAAATCTGGGCTAAAGAGCATGCCCTGTTGCTCGACCATGAGTCGCCTCCATTACCACCATTACCACCATTACCACCAATACAACAGCCACGAAACAGAAGTAGCAGCGCTATGCGTGCAATCCGCCGCTCTTAGCAGCGCAGCTATAGCCACAGGGCGCGTTCCCCTAACGAACTCTTAGTAGCCTCCCCTAAAAGTACCACTCTTTTGCACTTTTGCTCATCTCTGTAAGGTGTGATCTCTAAGTGCTGCGTCTGCCACATCCTACCTGAAAGTAGGGCGCGCACGGCGCGCTTTAGCGCCGCCCTGCAGCGCCTTACCTTAACGATAGCCCCAACGTCCACAGTCCCCACTGCAACTGTGTTTGCGGTTGCGGCGTGGCCATTGTCCTTGAGGGTGCCACCAACTCAAGATAAGCTCAGGCTCACCTGCCTCTTTCATCTCGAGATGTCATCTCAAGGTGTGGTGCGTCCCCTCACTTAACCTTGCAGCCGTCTCTGATGAGCTCACTCATTTCTCAGTGTGCTTAGCGGGCGTCGTCTACTTCCACATCAGCAGGCAGCGCAAAATTAAAGTCCTCAGCATCAGCCGTCGCCTGTTGCTGCTTAAAGAGGTAGAAGTTGTTATTGCCATCATCCATACGAATGGTGAGCGCCTCTAGCAGGTAGCACTCTTCACCCTCTTCATTTGGCACCGGCTTTTCCGCAAAGGCAATGGTCAGACTGCGCACATCTTGTCTGGTCTTAGGGACAAGGGTAAAGCGGTTACCGTCGCGACTGACGTCATACTCCGCCCATGCGGCCTCATCAGAGCTCACTAAGAGCATCAGCGGATTTGCCAGCATATTGCCCATGGAAAAGATCGAGACCTGATTGACCACCGCATCGTAGTAGTAGATATCGTGATCTTGGGTGTACAGCGCCAGCTCGTCAGGAGCAGTGGTGTGCATCATAAAGTGGTCAGGACGCAACAGGTAAATACTACCCTCAGAGGTAATGAGGCTCTCTCCCGCCTGATCTGAGACCTCTTGCTTAAAGTGCGCACTGAAGCCACTTAAGCGCGCGAGCATGTCCTGCAGCTCTTGGGTCTCTGGCGAGAGCGTGCTAGTAGCAGCAATCAATTGCCCTTGCGGTGCGGCACCAACAGGGGCGGCATGAAAACCCGCCATCGTGCTTACAGAGAGGGTGAGAGCGAAACTAAGAGCAGAGAAAAAACGCATTTCATCCTTACCTTGGAAGAGCGCACAGCAAAAGCTGCATTGCAGAAACTTAAGCTCAAGGGGTGAGGCCAACAGCACAGCGCTGTCTACCTCTCATGTCTTTTTTGGCGGTTGCTGCTACCACTAAAAACAGCACCGCCGCGTCCTGCTACCTTGCGGCAACTCAGTTTACGCGGCGGTTCTTAGGCCTCACTTAGTCGATAATGCCCTCGTCAGTGAGCTGCTTAAAGATCTTCTTGGCGCGCGGGTAGCCCACACCCAGCTCCGTCTGTAAGTCCGTGATCGTTGGTGGCTTATTGCGCTTCTCCATATGAGCACGCACCATCTCCACCGCCTGATCAAACTTGACGTCGAGCTCTTTGACCTTCTCCTCGCCGCTGTCATCGCTTTCTTCCTCTGGTACCGCGATCACATCCTCAAGGTACTCAGGGGAGCCCGCATACTGCCGCCACGCATCAACCACGGCCTTGACGTCAGCGTTGCTGGTAAAGGCACCATGAGCACGGGTTGGACTGCTCGCACCGGTGAACTTGTAGAGCATGTCACCGTTACCCAGCAAGGCCTCAGCCCCCTTGTCATCGAGCACAATGGTCGAATCTAAGCGACTTTGTACCGTAAAGGCAATGCGCGATGGGAAGTTTGCCTTAATCATACCAGTCACCACCTCAGAGCGTGGTGTCTGGGTTACCAGCACTAAGTGGATACCAGCAGCACGGGACTTAGCCGACAGACGCGCAATCAGGCTCTCTGGAGTGTTCTCCTTATCCTTCTTGCGGCCGCTTTGCGCCATTAAGTCCGCAAACTCCTCCACCACGACCACAATCCATGGTAATGGCTTTAGGCTCTGCGCCAATGGGCCCATGTCAGCATTCCACAGCGGATCTGGCACCGAACGGCCCGCTGCAGCCTCACTCTTAATGAGCTCGTTATACTCCGCGAGCTTACGCACGCCTAAGAGAGACATCAGCTTAAAGCGGCGTTCCATCTCCTCCACACACCAGTGCAGAGCAATTGGCGTCTTCTCTGCCACGTCCGTAATCACTGGCGTAATGAGGTGTGGTAAATCCTTGTAAATGGAGAACTCCAATTGCTTTGGATCGACCAGAATCAAACGCAGCTCCGCAGGCGAGCGCTTTAAGAGCAGCGAGATCAGCATGGTATTAAGGCCAGCGGACTTACCCGAGCCCGTGGTACCAGCCACCAGTAAGTGAGGCGTCTCCGCTAAGTCCTTAACTACCGGCGCACCTACCACCGAAGCACCTAAGCACATCGGTAAGGAAGCCTTAGTCTCAAGGAACTCACGGCTGCTGACCATATCACCTAAGGTAATGAGCTGACGCTGGTGATTAGGTACCTCTAAGCCTACGTAGGAAGAGCCATCAATAATCGGCACCACGCGCACATTTGGCACTAAGAGGTTACGGCACAGCTCCTTATCGATAGAGGAGATAGCTGAGCTCTTTACACCTGGTGCTAACTCAAGATCAAAGCGCGTAATCACAGGGCCGGTTAAATAATCAGCCACCGAGGCCTTAATGCCGTAGGAGTGCAGCACGCTGTTGATACGCTCGGAGGTCTTATTGAGCTCCTCAAGCGGGACGTTTACATGGCTGTTGGCACGTGCTAAGAGATCGATGCTTGGACGCCACTCATCGTACTGATGGTTAGGTACCGAGCACAGCGCTAAGCTCTTTGGGGCATCAAACTTAATGTCGTGACCTGCGGCTACACCGGCCATATAGCTAGGGTAGTTGCTGCTCGAGCTATTGTGCGCGCCCGCAAAGGCATTACCCGCTGTAGGCAGGCCCGCACCCGAGACACCGTGAGCCCCAAGCTCTTGTGGGCTCATGTGCCCACCAGCGCTCTCTACGTTCTCACTGCCCCCTTGCGTCTCTGCCATGCCCTCAGGAGTCGTAGCCATTGGGGCGCCCGCTGGGGCCGGAGCAGTTGCAGCTGAGGCTGCAGGGGCTGCAGGGACAGCCGCTGGAGCTGCAGGCGCCACTGGCGCGGCGGCAGCGGCTGGTGTAGGTGCAGCAGGAGCGACAGTCTGAGGCTGCATGGCAGTAGTACCGGACATGGCTCCCTGCGGGGTGACCATACCGGCATTAGGCATCATGCCTTGCATCATCCCCATTGGGGCGACATTGCCCATTGGGTACTGCATACCATTCATGACTGGCACATACTGGCCATTAGGCAGCTGCATGTACTGAGGCATGGCCTGCATCCCCATATTCATCATCGGGTTGACCATGCCATTGACCATTGGCACGTACTGCCCATTAGGCATCTGTACATACTGCACTTGCTGCCCATTAGGCATGGTCTGCACGATGGTCTGTGGACGCTGCATGCCAGCTGGATTCATCCCCATCATTGGGTTCATCCTGCCCTGTGACATCATGCCCGCTGGGGTATTGCCCGCTGGTGCCATTGCTGTAGGGGCAGCATCATAGACCTCGTCCTCAGCCTCGTCACCGAAGTCGTCAGACTCGTCATAGGCCTCATCCTCAGCGGCCTCAGCTTGATCGGCATCAGCAGCGTCGGCGTCGGTATCATCAGCAGCAGACGCATTGGCAGCAATTTGCGCAGTAGAGCTGGCAGTATCCTCAGCAGAGGTAGCACCGTCCTCAGCTGAATCAGCAGCAGTATCCTCTACCTCTGCATCATCAACAGTGACCTCTTCAGTAAGCTCAATGCCACTGTTGGTTTGCTCGTAAATACTACTGAGCTCACCGGTGCTGATGTGCCCGCCCACTTGCGCGAGGTCATCACTTGGCATCGGGATAAAGGCCGAAGTGAGGTCACCAACCTCGTAGGTGTGCGGCTCATGTGCCCCAAAGTTATTAAAGGAAATGATGTTATCGCCCGAGGTCGTGGTGCTGACACTGCTCTCGGCGCTCGCATCGCCACCCGCAGCCAGAGACTCAGGAGCACTACCCGCAGTAGCTGCGCTTGGCGCTGTCGTATCTGCGGCAGAGGAGTACGCGCTCGCACTGTCGGTCTCAGTAGCACTGCTCTCACGATTAAAGGCAGCAGACGCACTTACAGCATTACGCGCCGCGTCATTCTGAGCATCCTGCGCTAAGTGAGAGCTGCCCTCAGCTGCAGCGCCCTGCTGTTGCAGCTTATGACGCTGCTCTGCCTCTTGAGCTGCTTGCGCCGCCTTTGCTTCTGCAATCTGCGTAAAGCTAAAGTTTTGTGTGCGCTGTGGCATTGGGCTTACTGGCGCCGCACGGCTGGCACCGGTCACAAAGTCATCATCATTGTCACCGCCATCTTGGCCACTTAAGCTCTCATCAATGGCCCCTGCTTGCTGCCCATTACCAAAATCATAGGCATGCTGTGGCTGATAGAGGCTTTGCTCGCGCTTGACGCTCTGCGTAAAGGAGTCGTCATCGTCAAATAAGTTCACCTCTACTGTCTTAGGGGTGATGCCCTCATGGGTAACGGCGTACTTTAAAAAGTCATTGTCGTCGCCACTGGCGCTACCAGCGTCAGCGCCATACTGTCCTGTGCTCCCAGAGGTTAGTGCACTTGTGGTGCGGGTAATGGTAGTGCTGATATTAGGCTGCACCTGATCGAGGTTGCGCTCAGGCGTGCCACTACCACGCTGAATATGCGTATTGGCACTGGCAAAGTCCGTAAAGCCACCAACATCAACACCAGCCTCAGTCGCGGTACTAGTGGTATCCACCTGAGGCTCTGGCGCTGCCACGCTAGACGCTTGCTCATCGTGACGGGAGATCTCATCACTGGTCGCCACTGCCGTAGCCACCGCGTCAGCTAAGGCGCTGGCCGCCGCATCCTGACCGGCGGTAATGGCCGCAGCTGTTTGTGCAGCGGTATCAGCAGCTGCAATAATCGCAGCAGCAGAGGTAGAAGCAGCCAGCGCAGCCTCATGACTGATAGCCGTAGCTTCAGCAGCTGCAGAGCCACTGTCAACCGTAGGAGTATCAGCAGCTACAGTAGCAGGCGCCATTGGGGCCGCATTGCTGCTAATAGCACTCACGCTGAGAATCGTAGGCTCACTGCCACTGACCGCACTGCTAAAGCTAGCGGTGATAGCGGTGTCATCTTGGTTGGCAGTAGCTTCAGTACTAGCCACTGCTGGCACCGAGATAGTGCTGTCAGTGTCAGCAAAGACAGTGCTCTTAGTAGCAGGCGCCGTGTCAGCGGCGGCAGCAGTAGCGTCAGCGACAGTAGCATCAGAGGTAGCCCCTACCTCCTGCTCATGGGCATGGCGACTACTTAAGGAACTCTCTGTAACGTTTTTGAGCTCTGTGGCAATGGTCGAGAGCGCCTCTAGGATAGCCGACTCTGTAGCATCACGCTTTTTCTCAGCACTGTCAGCCTCAGCAGCGCTTACAGCAGCTGTAGTAGCAGCGGCCGCTGTTTCGGCAGCGATGGCCGTATCGGCACCTGCGACAGCACCAGCCACACCTGCTGCACCTGCACCAGCTGCAGTGGCAGCGGCGCTAGCAGCGGCACGGGCGCGCTCTTGCGCGGCCTCAAACTCCTTACGGGTGTCCTGAATAATAGTGCGTGGACGCGATGAATCTTCCTCAGACTCAGCGGCGGCAGCGGCGGCTTTCTTAGCCTCTTTTTCTTGCTGCCGGAGCTTACGCCGTGCTTTTTTGCTTAAGCGCTTGCTCATGTCGACGCCTGGGGTAATGTACTTTGGCCCCTCGTCTTCTGCGTCATCTTCAGCACTGACGCTGACATCTTGAGCAGAGGCTGCAGCTTCTTTGTCCTTGTTAAGCTTAGAAGCGTAGGTACCGGCGTAGATAGGCCCGTCGTCCTCATCCTCATCATCTTCGTCGTCAACATCGACGTCAGCGGAATCAGGGACAGCAGCATCAGCATGGTCAGCAGCAGCGCCCGCCCCTACCTCAGCAGCGGTGCTCTTTTCAGAAGCAGTGTCACTCTCTGCATGCTCTGCGCTGTCTTGCTCTGTAGACTCCGCAGAGGAAGCTGTAGTGGTAGTGGTAGCGGTAGCAGGGCTCTCTGGAGCCTTTACTGGCTGTGGCGTCTTAATGATAACGGTATGCACTTCGTTTGGATCGTGCAGGGCGGGATCGTCATCCTCATCAAAGGCACTGTCAGCATGAGTAGCGCTAGCAGTCTCTGGCTGCTCACCTGTAGTCTGATCCTTACTCGCGGCATCTGCCTCAGCAGCCTGCTGGGCAGCAGCTTCGTCCTCGGCTTGCTGCTGTGCTTGCGCTTGAGCCGCCTGCTCAGCGGCCTCTTGCTCTGCCGCCAGACGCTCTTGTTCAAGGCGCTCCTGCTCGGCACGGGCAGCAGCGGCCTCAGCTTCCTCACGGGCTTTCTTTTGGGCGGCTAATTGTGCGGCAAAGACAGCAGGATCAGTACGCTGCACAATGGTGTGGACACCACCATCATCCTCTGGCTCTGGCTCTGCCGCTGCGCTCGTATCAGCACTGTCAGCGCTGTTGGCATTGTCTACAGTGCTTGTGTCATCTTGAGCGTAAGCACCCGTGCCACTGTCAGTATCAGCAGTGGCATTAGCGGCATTGTAGTCATACTCGGCGCTCTGGCTCTGCTCTACGGCAGTCTGCTCGGCACTGTAGTCTTGAGCGTAGGCGGCATTAGGAGCAGCAGCGCTGTAGTCAGCACTACTATCAGTACGGTCATCACTACCGTAGGCATAAGCGTCATTACCATGCTGCTGGCGAGACTCACTAGTAGTGTCAGCAGCCATAGACACATCATCACTAATAGCATCAGGAGCGACCTCCGCTGGCAGTGCTTCACTGCCACTGCTAGAGCCACTGCTGAGCGCACTCTCCACCATGGTAGCTGGGGAGTTGTTTGCAGGAGGCTCAGTACGAGTAATAACCGTGCTCTGGCCAAAGTTATCCTCAGCGCTACTCTCTGGCGCACTCTCAGAACCAGCGCTAGATTGATCTAAGTCTCCAGCGGCACCGCCACTGGCAGCAGCGTCTTTAACGCTAGTCTTATGCGGGATAAATTGCTCAGCGTAGGTACCGTAGCCATAAGGGCTCAGCTCCGCCTCAGAGAGGGAGGCAGCAGCACTATCAGGTAACGCCTGCTCATTAGTTGCAACATCGGCAGCAGTAACAGTATTAGTAGCAGCGCCCGCCCCGCTAGCACTTTCAAAGGTATCAGCGTCAGAAGAAGAAGAAGAAGAAGACAGCGCCTGCATCTTTTGCTGATAAGCAGCATAAGGGCTGTACTCTGGCTCTACTGGTGGCTCGAACTCAGAAGCAGCGGTATGCGGCATGGTCGGCATTGGGGCCACAGTGGATGGCGTGCTCTCCATTTCGGCTAAGGTCTGCACCGGCTCGGTCACAGCTCTGGCCGTAGCATCAGCGGAGAATGGGGCTAAGCTTGGGTCAGAGTCTAATTCCTGCGGGGCATCAGCTTGGTAAGCAGTGTCATACTCCATACTAGGAGTAGCGTTAAGCTGCTCTGTAGCAGTAGCATCCGAGGCCACACCTGCAACACCTGTTGCACCAACAGCATCTACAGCGCTGGCAGCGTCAGCCTCAGGAAGGGCTGCACTAGCAGGAGCTGCGGCTGCGAAGCCACTGGCACTTACAGAGCTGGTTTGCGCCATTTGCTGCATGCGCTCAAAGAGTGACGGCCCCTCGGTACCCGCCACAAAATGCTCAGGGGCAGCGCTGCTTACATCCTGAGGCCCTGAGGTGGCGGCAAAAGCACTCTGACTATCCTCAGGGACATATTGCTCGGTATCGATCTGTGCCGCACTAGCACCATTATCCGCAGCAACAGAAGCAGCGCTCTGCATCGCTCTAGAGCTTTCATCTAAGCCATCTAAGAATGGAGCTGCGGCTAACTCCTCAGCAGTTGGAATATAAGAGGCTGCACGCTCGCGCTCCTGCTCCTGCTCTGCCATGCGGGCATACTCATAGTCACGGCTTGGGATGGTAGCTGGGTTACGCGGATCGATAGGCTGCAAGATAGCGGCAGCTGCTGCACTTTGCGCCGTGGTGGCAGCTTGCTGCTCCTCTACAGCCTCAGCTGCATATGGCTGCTGATTAAGAGGGGCTAAGCTCTCGGTATCGTTGGCACTAAAAGACATGGTAGCCTCGCCCCAAGAAGGCGTGGCATTACTATCGGTGTCGTGAGCAGTGCTAGTGCTCTCACTTTCTTCGGCTTGGGCGGCGGTTGCAGCAGCGGCTGCGGCCGCAGCGGCTGCGGCTTGCTGCGCAGCTTGCTCGCTAGCACGCTTTTTCGCTGCTTGCTGCGCAAGGGCTGCTTCGTGGATATCTACGCTGCCATGGGACTTAACGTTCTGCTCTTTGGTCTTAGTCTTAGCCTTTTTCTTTGCCGCGCTATCCTTATCCTCATCACGGGCAGGTAAGACCTTGAAGAAGGCCTCACCGACCTTATCGAAGATATAGAGTGGGCTCTTGGCACACATGAAGGCAAGGCCACTGAAGGTGACAAAGGCAAAGATAAAGACGCTGATCACGTGCGGCAAGAAGAGGTCGCAAAACATGTTCAGCATATCGCCTAAGAGGCCACCGGCACCTGTGGTGTGCAGATCAGAGTAGCGCGAGAAGAGTGCTGCTAAGCCTAATAAGGTGAGGTTAAAGCCTAAGATACGAAGGCTGACCTTATAGAAATCGATATGGAAGATATCGACGGGCTTAAAGCAGATGAAGTAGCCTACGTAGACAAAGAGCAAGGCCCACAGGTACGAGAGCAGGCCGAAGTACTCAAAGAAGAAATTGCGGATAGGCGCGTCTTGGTGCTGATAGGAGACAGTGTCGACCTGACCTAAGATAAGCTCACCACTTAAGCGAGGTTCGGCACCCATTTGGTAGTCGGCGAGCAGATAGAAGCTGCCGATGCACAAGAGGAGGCAGACTAAGAAGAGCACGAGGCGTAAGGGACTGGAATGCTCCGCATTTCCCTTGGTAACAGCTGCCATAAACGAAAAGTCTCCTAAGGATAGCGCTGAGCGCAGCATGGGTAGTGCTAAGCGCATGAGAATGTCCCAGCTACAGGCGCTGGGTAAAACCGCTATAGGCAGGGGCAAAAAGCCCCATGCTGGCTCTAACAGTCCGCGTCCGTGTAAAGCAAGAGCGACCTTACTCTATCTCCAGATGGTGCAGCTCTGTGGTGAAACAAAGCTTGAGCGCTAGAGCAATCTGCTTAGACCTAAGCAGGGGCAATAAGCACAGGCACAAAGCAGGCGTAAAGACGCGCCGGCTTAAGAGCCAACACGATCTTACCCCTGTGAGGTGCAAGAGCTCTGAGCTTAGCTGGGAGGCAATCTGGAGGGGAACGGAGCGGCGAGTGGTGCACAAAGCGCGCGGCAAGATGCAGGTGGCGGGTTACAGTCTTTACAAGCTGCAACAGCGCCCCTGAAAAAGTGCTAAAACCGCAAAAAGTATAAGCCAAAAGCCCCCGCTTATAAAGCACGGGAAGAAGTGAGCCCAAGGAGCGGGTAAGCAATGGTAAGCAATGAGCGCAAAGCTGGGGGCGCTATCTCGGCGCATGCCACCGCTAAGCGATACAACACCATGCAAGGAACGACTGACTTAATAGATGGCGGCGTTTAATGCCAGCGTGTGTGTGTGTGTGTGTGTCTAACCTTAAGAAAGGCTCAGTCTTACCTACACCATTTATCTCGAGGTGTAGCAAGTACCAGCACACAACCTGTGGCTCTACTCAGAGTTTGGTGGATACCTCAACGTAGCCGCACACCTTTAGCAAGCACCTGAGCCGTGGTTATAGCGTTTCATGTTAGCCACCTAAGAGTGGTGTTGGTGGCTCTATCCACCAGACGCCGAGGAGAACCGGTGTTTTACCCTGAGAGTAGGAGTTTGCTAAGGCACTACTCTCAAGCTAAGGCGCCGTCAGGCGCTTTTAGGTTACCTACTTTAAGGCCTGTGTGTGTGTGTGTGTGTCTCCAACCTTAAGAAGGTCTCAGTCTCGCCTGCACCCTTTATCTCGAGGTGTTGGCCGCTACCCACACTCACCACTGCATGCGTCGTCACTGCTGAGATTACTCATGCCTTACCGTATGAGCCTTGTATGGTAGCTGGCAGCAAATGCACTTCAGCGGGGCCTGTTGTGTTGTGCTTAGGCACTAAAAGTAAGCTTCTGAGCCCCGCTGTCAGTCCTATGCACGGCTATAGATATCAGCTTTTTACTGTTGTGCCCTCACCTGAGGAAAAAGACATTGCCCCTGCCCCTCTCCCTACCATGCATTGAAAACCCCGCGTAGCTGCTTTTTTCTGCTAAAATTTCCCAAATCCGTTCTGGCGGCCTTGTGAATACAACCTCCTTTTGTCTAAGCGCTTCTGCTGCCTAAGCGCTGCTACTACTCTTTTTAGAGCGCACGAGGAGGTTTCGGCTACCATAGGGAGATGGTGTGTTAGATTTTCTCATCGCTTTCTTCACTGACTACGGCTACCTTGCAGTCTTCGGTATCTTAATTCTCTGTGGCTTTGGCTTGCCAATACCCGAGGACATTACCTTAGTCTCAGGCGGTGTGATCTCCGGTCTTGATTTGGCCAATCCCCACACCATGTGCATTGTCGGCTTAGCCGGTGTGCTGCTCGGCGATAGCACCATGTTCTTAGCGGGCCGCATCTTTGGCTACCGCATCCAGCGTATCCGCACCTTTAGACGCATCCTCTCACCACGCCGCTTCTCACAAATTCAGCGCAAGTTCAAAAAGTACGGTCTGTCCTTACTCTTTGTTGCGCGCTTCCTGCCTGGCCTGCGTTCCCCAATCTTCCTTGTTGCAGGCATGAGCCGCCGTATTCCTTACCACACCTTTATCTTAATGGACGGCTTTGCCGCGCTCATCTCCGTGCCGATCTGGGTCTATCTGGGCTACTTCTTTGCCGACAACTTAGACCTGCTCATGGAGTATGTGCACGACGTGCAAAAGCTGATTTACCTCATCCTTGCGCTGCTTGTGATTGTGGTGTTGGTGGTGTACTTAAAGAAGCGTTTCCACCACAAGCTCAAGGCCTTTACTGAAGACCACCACGAAGCAGAGACGGAGACCACCACCACCACTACGGCGCTTAGCACCAACGAGGTAAACAGCACGGACAAAGCTCTCAGCAGCACTACTAGTGCAGCTACCAAGGCGACTACGGAGACCACGGCAAGTACCACTGCCAGCACAGCAAGCATTGCAAGCACTGCAAGCCCAGACACTGTTGCAGCTCAAGAAAGCGCTGAACCTGACAGCAAGAAGCCAGAGAGCAAAGAATAAGAGCCGCTGCCGCAACTCCCTGCCGCACACGTCCCACCTTGACGCCAGCCTGTAGCCATACAGGCTGCTGCGTACAGCTCTTTACAGTGGAGTAGCTACAAGGTAGAGCTGCGCTTAGTCACGGCAGCAGCCCTGCGCTCCAGCGTCCACACAGCGTCAACGTCCTACCTGCCTCCCCCACCACCAACCAACAACGATCAGCTCCGCAAGTATTGCGTCAACACAGGGACAAAGTCCTTTTCCACATCTTTGTTGGTAAGAGCGCAATTGATCCTGCGCTGCTCAGGGGCATCTGGTTCATCATCATCATCAAGCTCATTACCAGCAATAGACTTGATGGAGCAATAGCCCGCCTGCACCAACAGCTGCTTAAACTTTACTGCACCGCAGTAATTGGCATCAGTGAGCTCAGCATAAGACAGAGTAAACTGTTGCTCGCAAAGCTCCTTGAGCTCAGTTTGCTCCAGAGTATGCCCACGCAAGTAGGCAGGTAACTCTGAAAGATCATTGGCACTGCGCATCCAGTAGCTGCCAAAGTAAGGCACTTTGTTCTTCGACTTTACAGCAGAGAAGAACTTGTTTATGGCAAAAGGGCAATACACCTCGACCGCAGCATCGTAGTCAAAGCAAAAGCCAGCATAATGGAGCTTCAGCTGCTCCAGCAGATGCTCCTCGGCGATATGCATCCGTGCAGCTGCAAGCGGAATGTACTGCGCAAAATCCCGCTTAATCTCTTCTTGGGTATAGCCCAACAAGTCCGCAAAGTCAGGATCCATGCTCAGGTCTTGGATATCCTGTCCCGTGAACCATGATGTTTCACAGTAGCGCATGATACCCGTGACCAAAACGAAGCGCAGATTTGGCAGGCTACGCAGCCACGAGTAAAAGACTGCTAATAAATCCTTGACGCCATTGAACTCGCTCTCCTTGTCTAAGCGATTAGACAGCGGATTGTCCCATTCATCAATCAAGAACACCAGCTGATGCTGATAAGCGAAGACGCTACATTGGTCTAATAAGCCGCTTAAGCTCTGGCTCGTATCAAAGCTTGTGGCTTCAGCGCAGCCAGCTGCTCTGAAAGCGTTAACAATGTGCTCTTTGAGCCTTACTTCAAATTGGCTGACATCAGTGCCCATTTTATTGAAGAACAGGCGAATCACGGGGTAAGTTGGCTCTGACCACAGCTCATAAATAGCTTTGCCTGCAAAGCTCTCCTTGCCGTGGGCAAACAGCTCATGAAGCATCGAGCACAAGGTAGATTTACCCATGCGACGAGGGCGGGCTAAGAATACTGAGTGAAAAGCCACCAGTTCCTTAAGTTTGGCGGTCTTGTCGACGACCAAATAATTGCCAGCCCGCAAACTGCCCCAATCAGAAACTCCCAGAGGGATTTTTGGCAGCTTTGCTAACGCGGTCTCTGTAGGCTCACTCTGTGCCATGGCTATTCAACCCTCCATAGGTTCTTACCCAAAACGCCTTAATGCTATTTTAAGGCAGATACAGCCCCTACTCTGAGCAGAACCTACTCCCCTCACGGAGCAAGATGTGGCTTATATGAGCCATATGTGAGCCCTATGGCTGACCATACGTATGCCGCAATACGCCACCACAGATCAGGATTGCGCCGATAGCAGCTCTGCCAATTATTGGCACTACAAGCACCTCATTAGTGCACAACAGGCGTGCCCTGCCCTAAAACTGCCCCTTGGTGCGCTTTTAGCGCCCCTATACCCCACCCTTTGCCCTGTTTTAGGGCAAAAATTCCCCCCTATGCTACAATGTGCCCACTCAATGGCAGAGATATCCCTTTCCTCTGCTGCCTTCTTTCTTTGTCCTGCTTATTTTCCTTAGCGCTCGTTAAGGTCTTGCCGCAAAGCTCTATAGCTCTCATGGCCGTAAGCCATGAGTCCCGCCTCAGTTCGTCGTGCTTCCTAGAAAAATAAGCGAGCCAAACAACCGGAACGCAAAACCAAATGGATCAGTTAACGGAAATTGTCCGTGAGATTAACTCCATTTTGTGGGGCCCGTGGTGCTTAATTCCTATCTTAGTGGGCACGGGTATCTTCTTCACCTTTAAGACCCGCTTTGTCCAAGTACGCCACTTCGTCCTCGCCATAAAGCACGTCTTTGGCGGCTTCTCCTTACGCGGTGAAAAGGCCGGTCAGCATGGTATGACCTCCTTCCAATCGCTGGCCACCGCTATTGCGGCACAGGTGGGTACTGGTAACTTAGCTGGTGTCGCCACTGCTATGGCCATGGGTGGCCCAGGTGCTATTTTCTGGATGTGGGTGGCAGCCTTCTTTGGTATGGCGACCATCTTTGCTGAGGCTGTTTTAGCGCAGATTTACCGCACTCGTGATAGCCAAGGCAACATCACTGGCGGCCCTTCCTACTACATCTCTAAGGGCTTAGGCTTTAAGCCACTGGCAACGCTCTTCTCCTTCCTGCTCATCATCGCCTTAGGCTTTATTGGCAACATGGTACAGGCCAACTCCATTACCACCGCCTTTGCCAGCGCCTTTAGCATCCCTAACTGGGTCTCTGCGATCTTCATCATCTTCTTAGCAGGCTTCATCTTCATCGGTGGCATTAAGCGTATTGCCAGCTTTGCTGAAAAGATGGTGCCATTTATGGCAGGCGTCTACGTCTTAGGTTCGCTGTACATTGTGCTGTCCTGCTACGACATGATCATCCCTTCCCTCAAGGCCATCATCATTGGTGCCTTTAACCCAGAGGCTGCTACCGGTGGTGTGATTGGCGCCTCGATTAAGGAAGCGATTCGTTACGGTGTGGCCCGTGGACTCTTCTCCAATGAGGCTGGTATGGGCTCGACTCCACATGCCCACGCTGTGGCTCGTGTGCGTCACCCAGCCGAGCAAGGCTTAGCCGCCATTGTGGGTCTTTTCATCGATACCTTTATCGTCTTAACCGCTACCGCCATTGTGATTATGGTGACCAACTCCCTTGACGGTACCACTACAGGTATTGTGCTGACGCAAAATGCCTTTGTTAAGGGTATGGGCCCTGCCGGTGCAGGCTTCGTGGCGGTATGCTTGTTCTTTGCGGCGTTTACCACCATTATTGGCTGGTACTTCTTTGCGGCGCAGAACTTCAAATACCTCTTTGGCTACCGCAACCTTAACCTCTTCTCCATCATGGTGCTGTGCTTCCTGCTCATGGGTTCGTTCTTACAGGTGAACCTCGTGTGGGAGTTAGCCGACCTCTTTAACGGCTTAATGGTGATTCCAAACATCTTAGCGGTGATTGGTCTGTACCGCTTAGTAGCACGTGCTGTAAGCGACTTTGATGATAAGTTCTTAGAAGGCAAGAGACCACTGTTTGGCCCATCGGAGAAGTTAACCAACCGCTTTGCTAACCTGCAAGCGGTGGTACGCCGTGCTATTGCCAAGCAGCAAGTTAAGGAAAAGAACGCCCTTGACGACGAATAAGAGTAGCTCCTAAGCGTAGCTCCAGTGCGTGAGCACTGCCTTGTCTTAACTTA
Source organism: uncultured Succinivibrionaceae bacterium (assembly GCA_949286015.1). Lineage (GTDB taxonomy): Bacteria > Pseudomonadota > Gammaproteobacteria > Enterobacterales > Succinivibrionaceae > Anaerobiospirillum. The sequence continues at coordinate 18,173 of CASEBB010000070.1, forward strand.
TTGACTGCTTACACTGAAGTAAGCGCAAAGCCCAGTTTGCCGTCAGGCGCTGGGCTTTTTGTTTGGGCTACAGGCAAGGACGTAAGTACCGACCGCCACCCTTGTGTGATTGGGGCGATCATGCCCATATCACATCACTTGTGCGCGGACACGCACGCGTGGGAACTTGCCTGCATTGGGGTAAGGTCAGCTGGCCCCCGATCGTGAGGAGGTTTGGGGTAATTTTGGTCAAGCTGATAAACACAGTGGTATGGGCATGCATCAGACTATCTCGAGGTAAAGCTTGAGCGCAGAGTGAGGCACTTGCCTATGT
>CASEBB010000071.1 GCA_949286015.1 uncultured Succinivibrionaceae bacterium
AAAATTGTAAAAGGGGATAAGTGTAAATTGTTTGATCCCCTTTTCCCTCCATAAACAATGAAAACAGAAGATACACTAAGCCATTATCATCATATGATATTGAAATACCATGCCGTCGTCAATATGGTTTGCTGTATCTACTAATTTTTATCTAGGGGCTATTAGAGTAAGCCAGAGCTTTGGCCATAGTGATTTTGTTGCATGTGAAAACGACCCCCCGCTTATTACATTGAACCCCATATCGGGAGAAAAAGTAGGTGCATTATCTGCGGGCAATGCCTCTGCCGCCAGTCACGCCCCCACTAACACCACTACCACGCATAGCGCGCCGCGCGCTACGGCCTCAGCGCAAGCAACGACAGCTGCTGCCGCTTCCTCTGCCGCACCCTCTGCTTCTGCTTCTGCTACTGTCTCCGCTGCTGCCCCAAACCAAGAGCAAGCACCTCTTGCCTATCTGAATACGCCAAAGGGCCCCGTCGGCCTTAATGCCGCGCAATTTAGACCTGTGCGGTCGTTTACCACTTAGAGGTAGTTGTTACTCCAAGGTGGCACGCGACCGCACAGCTCCATCACTTCCTTAGCCTTGCACTATGAATGGTCGGAAGAGGTTGTACAAATCAAGGAACCACAGCGGCTGGGTCGCAAAGGCTGTTGGCACAATAAAGTTGAGCAAATACCCCACAAGAGCAGAGACGAGTAGTGCCCAAGCTACTACGAGATAAAGCAGTACCGCGCTCTTTTGGCCTTGCCACTTGATATGAGTCAGCAGCAAAATCAGTGATACCAGCCCAGCTGCCCACGCTGCATCCAGACTATAGCGTGTTAGGAGATTGCTGCCCCAAATGGTGTTGAATACCGCCACTATGCTGTAAGCTGCTAAGACTAAGCACAGCATCACCCGCAGCGGATCACAAGCGCGGTGCGCGATGGTCACTGGGAGGCGTAACCAGCTGTTGTGTGCGCGTGGTAAGCGCCACAGCAGTAAGAGTAAGGCGTAGTTAGCACTAAAGGCTAACAGACCAAAAGTCGGGCCTGGAAATGGGTAGTAGCTGCGGTCATCTGCTGTTACTTCGCTAATCTCCAGAAAAGGGAAGGACTCGTTAAGATGCACTGTAGGTAAGAAGGCGTGATACAGAGCTTCTAATACAGCAGGGAGATCATAGGAAGCATTGTATTTGGGGAGATTGACGGCAGCGGTAACCATGAGGTTTTGCCCAAAGTTCGCTACCCCGCCAAAGCGTACATAATTGTAGTACATCACCCCCAGTGCCCCTAAGCTTACCAAAGAGCAAAAGAGGATACTGGCCTTGAGGTCGATGTGTTTCAGGTTGGCTGTGATATTCGCCCACACCCCCGTGCTAATACCAGTGTTAACTGTTGCTGGAGCTTGTTCCTGCTCCTGCTCCTGTTCCTGCCATGAGCGCCCTATAAACTGCAGCACCAATGGCGTAAAGAAGAGCAGAGCTACAAAGAGAATGTGTGGTCGTGACAGCACTAAGAGCACGACAGCGGCAGCACAGACAACAGCTAAGGCCAGACGTTTGGTGCCTGTCTGCAAGAGCATCTCTGTACCACTGGCCACTAGCAATAAGCCCATGGCGTATCCTGCAAGACAAGTTTGCTGCGCGGCATCGAGGCTAGTTTGGCCAAAAAAGAGTAAAGCCATACTAGGTAGAGCCATTTGCGCTAAGAGGTACAGGAGTAAGTTTGGCCTCAGATCATAGGCGCGCACCACAGCACTAAGAGCCCAGAAGCTGGCCAATACGCCCATCAAGGCCAAAATGGAGTTGAGCAATATTGGTGTGGGGAACATGCCGGTCAGGGCATAGACTGGAGCATAGACCAAGATCAGCGGCGCCACACCGTAATAGTTGTAGTACTGCCCCTTGTAAATCACATGGTCAAAGAGCCATCCCACTTGGGCGCGATAGTACTCACTCTGATCGTAGATGTCAGCAAAGTCATTGATGCGGGGATGCACAGCTACATCAAGAGCTGTTTGGCCCTTGAGCCATGCATCAAACTGCTGATGGTAGATGTTGCTGTTATAGCGCTCATCGTAGGTCTCAGGTCGCTTTTGCAAAAGTGAGCCAGGCGTAGCGCCATAGTCAAAAGTGCACTCTTGCGGGAAAGAGCATTGGGACTTGGTATTAAGGCCTGTAACCGTGTTGTTAAAGAGCAGGATGCTGAGCACTAAGCCTACGTTGAAAATGAGGATGCAGTAGCTGCACAGACGGTGCTGCTGGGGCTCATATACTTGCACAAAGAGGCGGTACTTGAAAATGAGTACCACTGCCGCTAAGGGCAAGAATAAGAGCGCTATCCTCCCTAAGCTCGGAGCTAACTTCAAGTCATCATTTACAATGAGCGAGCTTAAGTAAAAGTTAGCGCCTTGAGGCAGCTCAAACTCGACCGATGTTATTCAGCGCCTCATGCTTAGTGCTCAGCATAAAGTTGCCCGCACGCATGTAGAGGTACTTAGACTCTTCGGTACGTACTGCAATCGTGCCCCGCACCAGCATGTCAGGATTGTTGGGATGCACGATATCAAGCCGGATGTTACGTATCTTGATATCGGTGACGCTAAAGGCAACAGCATTGTGGGCGGCGTCGATCAGTACCGGCCCTTTATTGAGAGACGTTTCCTGTGTCTGGGCTGCGCTATTTACCACTACCAGTCGGTCGTAAGTGGTTGCAAATTGCAGCCAGTACTTGTATTTAAAGACAGCGAGCTCCAGCAGTACGCTCACGATCAGACAGCACAAGAGTAAAAACCACCACGGGCGGGTTAACAGATGCTTCATCATGCTTGCTCCGTTAAGCTTTCGCCTTGATTTCTTGGTAGTCGGAATCGGTGTTGATGTCCCACAGCGAGCCGTGGTACGTGCCTGCAATCTTGCGGGCACAGAACAACCCCATCAGCACCGAGTGATCGGCGTTGTTGTACTTGTAACTACCATTGCGGCCTATGAAATAGAGGTTGGCAATGGTGTCGAGCTCGCGCGTGATGCCCTTAAGTACATCTTCATAGCCATTGAAGTACACCGGATAGCTCTTGTAGATGCGATGTACGCTAAGCCCCGTAATGGCCTCAGGCTTGATAAAGCCGAGCTTGGCAGCATCAGCGCTGGCTTGCGCCTGTAACTCATCGTCGCTCTTGCGCCAGAGAGCATCGTCGTCATTGGCCCAATACTCAAAGGTGAGAAGATGCTCCTTGTGCCCTTGCTGCATCTCCCAGGACCAATTGGCAAAATCGCAAATCCGTCCCGTTAGGATCTCAGGAGAGTGCACGTAAATCCAATGGTCGGGGCAGAGCTGAGCCTTAGTAGCGTCCACGGCCACATAAACCAAGATGGTGTTGCGAAAGCGCAGTTGTGCACAAAGCTCTTGAACGGTGGCAGGTAAGGCAGTAAGTGAGCTCACCATGTCACTAAAGATGCCCGAGGACACCACCATGTCGTAAGCGCGTTTTACCGGTTGTGAGCCTACAGCAGCGGCAAGCGGCGCATTGGTGCCCACTGCGCCCTGACCACTGGCCAGCTCTTGGGTCACGATTCCCGTGATCTTAAAAGCAAACTGTGGCTGTTGTGCCTGAGCTGCATTGTTGGCCCAATGTTGTTCCGTTGCGGTTGCATTATCATTAGCAGTAGCAGTAGCAGTAGCAGTGACTGGTTCTGTGGTTAAGCCCAACACCTGCTGCTTGAAAAAGAAGCGCCCGCCTAAGTGTTCAATCTCTTGGGCCACACGCTCGTAAACCATGCCACTACCTAAGCGCGGGTACAAGAACTCATCAATGAGGCTCAAAGGTTTACCCGCATTGTCCTTTTGCGGCAAGAGGGCATTGAGTATAGCCCTACGGAGGTTAAGGCTCTTGATGCGTTGCTTGGCAAATTGGTCACTGAGCTCGGAGCACTTGATTCCCCACAAACGCTCGGAGTAAGTCTTAAAGAAGATCTCGTACAGACGCTGGCCAAAGGCATTGCTCACCCATGCCTCAAAGGTAGGCTCCTTACGTGGAAACAGCGAGGCATAGACATAACTCAAGACACAACGGGCTGACTCGAAAACACCCAGCTTATGCAGTGCATCAAAGCCCTTGAGCGGGTAGTCAAAGAACTTGCCGTTGTAGAGAATGCGCGTTAAGCGCCGCTCGGTAATGAAGTCAGCAGTGGCCATACCTTGCTGCCAGAAGTTGTTGACTTCATCGAGCTTGGAGAAGAAACGATGTGGCCCTAAATCCGCCTTTTGTCCCAAGACCTCAATCGTGCGCCCCATACCACCGACGCGGTCATCAAGCTCAAAGATATCGACCGCATAGCCTGCTTTCAATAACTCTAAGGCGCACGCCAGTCCAGCTGGCCCCGCACCAATCACCGCCACCTTGCCATGGGCAACTTTGCCCTGAGCAACCTTTTCAAGGGGCTCTTGCTGGTCTAAAGCCAAATGTGGATTACCCCCCCCCCCCATGGCTATAAACTATACTCATATATCTAATATACCGGATAACTAAATTGACTCAAAACTAAATGTAAAAAAGGGCTTATTTAAGCCATTTCATCATGATCTGACGTCGTGGAGTTGAGCCTGATTTTCCAAAAACCGCTAATATACGGCCTTTACCTAAGAGTGATGCCCCTTACTGGCATCGATCACAGGTAAGGTGCTTGAGATCGTTTAGAGGTGTAAAGCAGAAACGGCTTATTTATCAGGAAAAATAAATACGAGCCAACTCCCCGATGTCAGATGATAACAGACGATAGCCACCGTTGTGGCTGGCCACATACAGAAAAAGCTTAGAGCAAGTGCTTGCCCTAAGCTTTTTCCTGAGGCGTGGCGCTGTATCGCTATAGCTGCGCTGTCTACGCTGTCTACGCTGCGCTGAGCGGCACTACGCTACGAGCGTTACTGCAGCTGAGTATTGCCCGTATTGCTCTCAATGCTGCTCTGCATGCCAGCATTCACTAAGAGCGGATCAGTGACGTGCACGTAGGCACCAATACGCAGCTCACGCTCCCACGCAAGGCTCTCCTCTTGGAAGAGACGGCGGTAAATGAGCTCACGGGCGCGTTGCTCATAAGCCTCTTGGCTGTCCTTATCAATGCGCTTGTCCTCAAGCAAAATGAGGTGCCAGCCAAAGGACGACTTAATAGGTGCCGAGATCTGGCCTGGATTTAAGGCCACCATGCCACGGGCAAAGGCTGGATCATAGCGGCTAGCAGGAGCATAACCTAACTCACCACCTAAGGCGGCCGAGCCTGGATCTTCAGAGAACTTCTTGGCGGCATCAGCAAAGGAGATCTCACCGCGTAAGATGCTCTGCCGCAGCGCATTTAACTGATTGTAAGCGGCCTCATCAGAGAAGACGATCGAGGTGGTCAGGAGGATGTGGCTGGCCTTGTACGTGGTAATAGGCTCAACAGCTTGATTGCTGACATCAAAGAGCTTGATGAGGTGCAGGCCAAAAGGCGAGCGGAATGGGCCTAAGACATCACCTGGCTGCGCCTTTAAGAGGGCAGGCAGGAAAGGCAGTGGCACTTGGCTCTCAATGACGTAGCCTAAGTCACCACCTTGGGCGGCAGTGGAGCCCTGCGCGTATTGCGCGGCTAAGGCATTAAAGTCAGCACCCTGACGTGCTTCGCGCTTAATGGTGTTGGCTAAAGCGGTGACGCGATTGACCTCACTGTACGAGGCACGAGCGTCTAAAGGCAGAATGATCTGCGCTAAGTGGTAGCTTGGCTCAATATTGCCGACCTGACGTAAGCTCTTAGCCAGCAGCGAAACCTCGGCATCAGAGATACGGATACGACGGCGTACCTGATTGTTACGCACCTCATTGATGATGAGGTCTTCAGCAAACATCTGGCGGGCTTGGGCCTCGGTGACGTTACCATATTGGCGCAGCATAGCCTCCACTGAGGAGTTATTGCTGGCTGCCGTTTGCGCTAAGGCACGGTCAATTTGGGTGTCGGTGAGGTTTAAGCCGTATTGCTGGCCTTGTTGCAGGATGATCGAGCGGGTGACCAGCTGCTCTAAAGCCGCGCGGCGCGCGGTTAAGGCGTCGGCTTGTACGCCACGTTGCTTGAAGTTATTTTCGACTTCTTGCTGGGCGGAGTTTAACTCGCTCTCGAGAATGATGTCGTTATTGACGACCGCAGCGGTGGCGTCTAAGGTCACGGGTGCGGCTACGCTAGGGGCGGCATCAGTTACAGGGGCAGCGAAGCTAGAAAAAGGCACTAAGCTACTGCCCATGAGCAGCACGAGAGAAGTGGCTACTATCTTTTGCTGGAGCTTACGAGTCATGAAAACAAAAACCTAAACGCCAAAGGCCCATCTGCGGTGAGGGCTGAGCTTGCGGTCAGTACTGAAAAGCAGTGCTGCGCGGGGTAGCAGTGCGGAGTCGGGGTGGAGTGAGTGGTGCTACAAGAGCCAAATATGTAGGCCACATCTTACCACAGCCTGTCGCTTACAGGGCATAAACGCCTTGGGTTTGGGAGATGATAGGGAGTGGAGTAGAGAGTGGTTTAGGAAGTGGCGTAAGGAGTGGTAAGGAGTGTGAGGGAGTGCTTTGGTGTGTAGCAAGCGTGCTTTTTCGCACCTAATAAAGACCGGCCAAATAGCAAAAAGTTGCAACAGCGCGCAAAGATTCCCGTGTTGCTTCGGGAGTAGCCCTAAAAGCAAATCTCAAAGGGTGTAACTGCCTACAATCAGGTGTTTTACCTGAGAGTAGGTGTTGGCTGCGGCGCTACCTCGAGATAAGGCGCCGTCAGGCGCTTTTCAGGATGCCTACGTTGCTTCTTGGCGTCTGTGGCGCACAGGGGCCATTGCCGTTGCGCGCGGGGCATCGCTGCTTGCGCAGCTGCAGCAGCGCGGTCGCTACCGCAAGCGAGCAGGCAATTGTGGTGGGCGGCCCCAGAGGCAGGCAGGCAGGGAGGGGGAGCATGCGTGCTGCTGCAGCTGCTCAAGATGTGCGTAAGCTCACCTGCACCATGCATCTTGAGGGAGGGAGTTTTCCCCATGTGTGAGCACAGCTCATTGCCATTAATCTACCTTAGAGATACGGAGCGATAGCGCCTCTTGATGCGCCATATCAGCTTTCTGCATCAAGGGTTTTAACCTACCGCAAAGGCCGATTTTAAGCCCATAACATAGGAGAAAATACTCTTAGGGCACAATGGGAAAACGCTCTTTTTAGAGGTGAGGAGCGTGGGCAGCTCTAAGTTATGCCGCTATCACTGCTGAGTGCACTCTGTTTGCACCCCACGTGTTTTGTACCAGCCCCAAGATGTCCCATCCGCTGTTCTCAGAAAGGAGTGAGCTCATAGGTGAGGAATACAAGGTTGAGTGCTGCTACTTGCTATACCTCGAGATGAACGGTGTAGGCGAGCCTGAGCCTTTCTTCATAATGGTCACACACGCTGGCCTTAAGCTCCGTCATCTCTTAAGTCAGTCATGCCTCAAGGTCGCAGTGCATTCCAGAAACAACAAAGCCGCGAGATTGCTCTCACGGCTCGGTCTTTATTAGGGCGCTTTGTGGTGGTGGCGGGAGCACAGAGACGCGCTGGTCTCAGTGCTCATTACTCCTTGCTCAGTGCTCTAAGCACGGGGCTCGGGAGGTTACCAGTATTACGCGCGCTTACTGGCTTAAGTTGGTTGGGTCAAAGTAGTTTAACAGGCGCGTGTCGGTGTAGTTGTTGTCCTTGCTGCCGGTAATGTTGACAGCACCCACGCCCTTAAACTCAAAGACCACACCCACGCGGTGATCGCTCTCACGCGACAGCGAGTCCCAATCGCAGGAGTTGTAGTTCTCGTACACAAAAGCCAGCGACCAGCAGCACTCCTCGTACTTTAAGGCCACCTTCGTGTCGATGTTCTCATCCTGCTCAAAGTCGCGGTAGCTGGCGAGGCTTACGCTAAAGCGCTCGTTTAATGGTACCTTGGCCACCACGCCCAATTGCTTGAGGTCGATGATGTTGTTGGAGATACTGCGGTTACCCTGATCGGCAAAGCGGTAGCTCACCTGTAAGAGCAAGCCCTCTTCATTGCGGTATTGCGCCATGGCATTCCACGAAGAGAGCGTGCTGTCTTCAGTGTTGAAGGAAGCAGAGGCGTGCGTGGTAAAGCCAGGGAATGGCTGCGCATTAAAGAATGCCGATAACGGGGTACGTGGGTATAAGTCGTTTGGATCGTTTGGATTTAAGGTCACGCGCGTTGGCACAAAGGAGTAGCTTTGCGACACACCCACACGTAAGAGCTCACGATCGTGCGCATCCAAAAGACGGGAGGAGAAACCCACCGCAATACGGTTGAGATCCGGAATACGGTCATAACCGGTGAAACGACGGAACGAGAAGTTAGAGTAGTAGTCGTTCATGCGGTCAGTGGTGTCGTACAGCGCAATGTCGTTCTGATCCTCATAAGGGATGAACTGGTACTGCACCTCAGGCTCTAAGGTCTGGGTATGACGTAAATCCAAGACCTTACGCTCTAAGGTGGTCTTACCATGCAATTGCAGCATGTACAGACTACGCGTGGTGCTGGAGCTTAAGTTCGTAAAGCCCAGATTATTGGTGTAATAATCTGGCATCTTGTCGAGGTTGTCTTGATCGTAGTGGGTCAAGAAGCCACGCACGTTGGCCGTGACCGAAGTACCACGATTGTTGAAAATCTGGTAACCGATATCCGGCTCAAGGTGGAAGCGGTTGGTCGTAAAGTTAGCTGCTTGCGCGTCAGAGGAGGCGCTAAAGCGGCTCAGCTCACTTTGCACGTTAAAGGTGACAGGGCCGTAGGTATCGTAGTACTGCGCAGTCAGACGTGGCAGCAGCGCAAACGGACGATAGTACACGAGGTCATCTGGCAGCAATTGCTGGTAGTCACGCACCTCAAGGGAGAGGTTGTAATTGGAGCGATCGTAGGTGGTCAGCAGCGACTGCTTTAAGTGGTCGTCCGTGACGTTGGAGTTTTCAGAGCCGATGTCGTTTAAGTAGTCGTAGTCCTTAGAGCGCACACGCTGGTAGTCGACTTCTACGGTTAAGTCATCCTTAAAGAAGGAGCTGGTGTGATCCCAACGCACCATGTAACGCGCGTCGTTATCATCGCGGCTTAAATCCCACTCGTTATCCTGCGGGATGTAGTCCAGCTCGAACGTACCCTCAGTATCAGCCCATGGCATGTAGCGGAACTGATTTTTCAGGAGGATACCGCGCTTGGTCATGATGCGTGGCGAAAAGGTGTAGTCGTAATTTGGCGCAATGTTGAAGTAGATTGGCTGCTCGTACTCAAAGCCGCTATCAGAGCTGATAGCAAAGGATGGGTACAAAAGACCGCTCTTGCGCTTATTGGAAATTGGGAAGTTGACGTAAGGCAGATAGAAGACTGGTACGTCCTTGACGTATAAGGTCGCACCATAGGCTTCACCATAGGCCTCGCCTTGCTCTAAGACCACCTCATCGGCCTCTAAGTGCCACGAGTTATCACCTGTAGGACAGGTGGTAAAGGAGATGTTCTCAATGGTGGAGATCTTCTGCTTATTGTCGACGAAGATCTTTTTCGAGCTGCCGCTGGCCACCGAGCCATTTAACTGAAAGCTTGAGTCTAAGACCTCAGTAACTTGCGTATTGAGGTTGCTGTTGATCTCGCCATGAGAGGACATGGTGAGCGTCGGGCCTGAGAAGGTGATATTGCCGCGCGTGCTAATCTCGCCAGTGGCGCGATTGTAGGTAGCCTCGTCCGCCTGAAAGATCTTGTCAGCTTGCTTAATAGAAACGTTACCTTTGTAGGTAATGCTCTGATCGACAGAGCCGGTGACGCTATCGGCGGTGATTTCTACGGGCTCCGTATTTGGGTCATACTCCTGTGGTACAGAGTAGGCTGGAATACCGTAGTAACAGTAGATGTCGCGCTCAGGTACCGGCATAAATGGCGCTGGACGCCATGGATTGCTGCGCAGGCGGGTCAGCAGACGCAAAGGAAAGGTCGAGCTTGCTGCTAACTGCCGATTTTCAAGATATAGCTGCGTGGTGACGTTGTTGACCATGGTCTCATAGGCCGAGGTCGCAAAGGAGGTCACCTGAGCTAAGCGCTTATGTCTTTGCCGCACGAGGGGATCGTCAGGGGCGAGCACAGGGGCGCTAGGGTTAGCCGTGATTTGCTCTGCGGCAGCTTGCGCCATGGTCTTAGGTGCAGCAAAGCTCTGCACTTGGCGCTCCTGTGCAGGGCGCGGGTCGCTGGCGTTTAAGGCAGGAGAGGCCGAACTGTGCTCAGAATTTTGCTCTTGAGCCCAGCTATAACTTGGAGAGTAGAGAATACAAGTTAAGGCTAGGGCTAGAGCGTTGAGCTTAAGGTGCGAAGAAGAGGGGGCTTGGAGCTTCAAGGTACACATCCCACGAAGTGAGCCCTATCCTCAATCGAGGGTAGCAGGTGTAAAGTGCGGGCTGGGGAGGGGCGCTCCGTTCTTACTAACTTGACGTCACGGTACGTAGCGTCACGCCATGCGGGCATAGCCTTACGTCACGTGAGAGTGGCGTAGTTTAGCGCTACGGCACAGCATGTGCTGTCGCTACTCATCAGGTGATGAGGCAACACATCACGTGCTGTTGCAACATCTCAGGTGATATCGCCACAGGCTACATCAGGGCAACAAAGGCTTGGCCACGCTACACACCACCGTGATTGCGGGTACAGAGTCTTTGGCAGTTACCTACAGTACTTGCTGTTAGTAGTAAGACGTCTGTCTTCAGACAGGCAGACAGACAACGCGGGCCACGCGGGCACCACTTTGCGAGAATAATCAGCCACAGCACCTACCGCTTAATGCTAGGAAGTGCTCACCGAAAAAGCCTCTGCTACAGAGCAGGGGGCAAGTTTTTCTGTTGAAAAGATTAAGATTGCTATCCTCCGCTTGATCGTTCGGCGGTCACCACGTGTAAGCGATGCTGACGCTTATAAGCTTACTTATAAGCTGACAGCTGAGCTTGACAGCTTGTAGCTTTGCTCAGGAATGAGTGAGCTCATAACTGATGGCTGCAGGGGTGAGTGCTGGCAACAACCTACACCTTAAGATTATTAAAGGGTGCTCTAGCCTGAGCCTCCCTTAAGGTGAGGCCAGCATGCTTGCCATAAATTCCGTCAGATCTTAAGTCAGTTGCTCCTCAGTGGTGTTAGGCGGAGCTTAGGCGCGACGTGGACGTGGGGGAGCGAGAGAACGTGCACAGTTGCGCTTTTATCTCAGGGCGAACGATCACGGGCACAAGGTTCGATGCAGTACCAAAAGCGGCACCACAATCTAAACATTATAGAAAAAATCGCGCGGTATGGGGCAGTGCTAAGAGCGGGCTTGGACAAAAAGAAAGCAAAAAGGCCAAGAGAGTAGCCTTGAGAGCGGTCATGAGAGCGCTTGGGCTCCAAAGGAAAAGGTTGCAGCGGGCACCCTCTGGGTGCGGGATCTTCAGGCAGGTATTCCCCAAACTGAGCCTGAGGTAGAGCTACCTTAGTAGCAGGCGAGGGATGGGGGTAAGAGCGCACGTGTGACGTGGTGCAGCGTGGTGTGGCGCAACAGCGCCCCCACACAGGATATGATGACACAGCGCCTCAGAAGAACGGGGCAGTGCCTTAGAGGCAGGATGTACTTGGGGGGGCGGGACTTGGCTTAGCTTATCTTAGCGGTTTGAGTCTTTGGGGGTACGAGGCACACGCGGGTCTTTTACCTCATACTCATCGTCTTCACTTATATCCTCACCAGGAATAGAGCGCTCGTCACTAGCCCATGCGCCTAAATCAATGAGCTTACAGCGCTCCGAGCAAAAAGGACGGTAGGGATTGCTCGTGGAGTAGACAATGAGCTTATGGCAGGTAGGACAGCGCACCATGGGGCCCGTCGCAGCCGCGCTCTTGGTGGCAGCGGCAGAGGTGCTGGTACTGTTGCTGGTGCTGGTGGTAGTGGCGTTGCTCTGAGCCTCGGAAGTGATTTCTTCGTAGGTACCAGGTGGCAGCAGATCCTTTAAGCTCATCAGCCGATACCTCCGCGCACGTAAGCCAGCTCAAAGGTGATATCACCCACAGGGGCACCCTTGGTGTACGGTAAGAAGCGCACGTTAATATTGGACTGGAAGCCACTTACCACAGGGTAGCCACGCACATGCTGCGGATACTTGATCTCAATGAGCTCGCATGGCTCTGAGGTCTCTTGCATAAAGCCATTAGTGGCAACGCGGGTTTGGTAGTCCGAGCATAAGCGCCACAGCTTTAAGATGGTCTGCACAGGGATGCGGATACAGTCAAGCTCACGTACCCACTTAGAGACCGACTGCATCTTTTCCTCATGGCTCAGGTGCGTCCAGAAGATAAAGAGCGGCGTGTCAAAGTCATTGACACCGGCGGGGGTCAAAAAGCGTGGCTTAATGCTCTCCATTACGGGATCGTTTTGCAGCACGGTGCGCTGGCGGGTAAAGGTGTTAAGCGCTTGATGGGAGGTGCTGATTTGCTCTAAGAGCTCCTGTAATAAGCCCGCGTCAGCATCAGGGTAGCTCTGCCATGCTAAGAGCTTTTGCTTGAGCTTATCGAGGTCTTTACCGATGTCGATTTTTAAGGCACCGGAGCCATCGATGAGGTCAATAAAGTCAACCAGCCCTCGCATTAAGCACATGGTCTCAGCTTCGGTTTTGACTTCGGCGCAGTCTTGGACGCGCTTAAAGATGGCCTCGAACTTGAGGTAAGTTCTGGCCTTAGGGCTGAGAGGGAAGTCGTAAACAAACATGTTGCTCATATTAGAGGGTCTTATTACAGGCAGAATGAACCAGAAAGCTTCCTCACATGGCCTGGGGAGCAGGCTAAAGCGAGCTGTACCCTGTGTGGTGCTGTAGAGCAGGCTAACCACGTAAGAGGCTAAGCCACAGAGCAGGCTTTGCCTTATTAGGGGTAAGTGAGCCACAGCGTGCAGCGCTCATCTTTGTCCCATGTACTGTGTTGCGCTTTTAGCGCCGAGCAGCGCTGGTAGCGCCGCGTCTTAACCCCCACCCAGAGTGCATGCCCCCACTAAAAGTAGTGCTGACAGGGGAGAGGTGGTGGCGCTTTCATGTCATGTCTCTGGTTAGAGAGACGACATCAAGACGTGGGCAGAGGGGGACAAGCTGATGCAGCGCAAAGCAGGGATCAAAAACCATGCCCCGCAACAAAGTAGATGGCACTTCTGCAACTTATTTTGCTGCTGGGGTGATGCCGCCAGCAAAGGTAGGGTCAACCTGAAAAGTGGCAGCGGGGTGAGCGGTGCAGACAGTACTTTAGACTGCCTTTTGGCAGGCAAGTTCTAAGTACTTACGATGTAAGTTTAGCACGTGTTTTTGTTTTTCAGCTATGTCCGCTTTATCGGTCACAATGATATCGTCTGCGGCCGCGACGCGCACGGCACGTGGTACTTGCTTGGCGATAATGCTGCGGGCTAATTCCTCGGAGCAGTGATCACGGGCCACAATGCGCTGTACTTGTGTGTCTTCAGCGGCGTCCACCACTAAGATACGGTCGACCATATCCTCAAGGTGATTCTCTAATAGCAGCGGGATATCAAGCAGTATATAAGGTGGTGCTACCCCCACTTGTGGGTGCAGTACCAGTGACGGCTCTAGCGGCTGCTGTAGTGCCTGTTGGGCTTGCACCGTGCGGGCATCATTCAGGATCACTCCGTCCTTGCCATAAACGACACTCTGCTCATGGCCACTTAAGAGCACATGATCGCGCTCAGTAGCGCGCTGGGCACGTGTTTGGGCACAAACAAGGTGGTAAGTCGAGGGCAGCGCCTGCCCCTGCGCGCAGAGAGCGCACAGTTCCTCTGTACGGGCGCGAATGGCCGGATGCATGATGCTGTTTAAGGTAGCAAGCTTGCTGTTGTCAGAGAAGACGAGCTGACGTAGCAGCGGGCGATTGAGGCTGCCCTGAGGTGTGAGGATGTCCTCACCAAAAGCAGCAACAAGGGCTTTGAGGGTAGGTGTGTGAGGGAGCACAATCTCACGGGAGATGAGGTCACTGTCAATAATGGTGACACCATAGACAGCAAAAAGGCGGGCAATAAAGCTCTTGCCGCAGGCGATACTGCCGGTTAAACCAATTTTGAGCATAACCTCGTACCTCAAGCAAAAGGGAGCGGTGTGGTTGGGACTACCCTACCAGTGCCTTTGAGGTAGGGACAACCGCGAAACAACAGCGTGTACTGCTAGCGCTTACAGGTAGCACGTGAGCACAGCGAGCAAAGCACAGTGACGTCACAACAGTGGCGGAAGCAGACAGAACCGCAAACGTAAGCCCCAATGGTGCTCCTATGGTGTCAAGGACGCTGGGAGTTTCTTGCTGTAAGTGGCGACTCCCCAGTCACTCATCAGGAGTGGAGCAGCGTCAGTCCACCCTGAGAGCTGCTGTTAGCGGGCGCAGCGAGGTGTCGACCCTCTGTAGGTTCGTGGTGATGCGCACATGGGGATGGTGACGGTGCTAGTAGCAGTGTGGGCATCCAAGGTCATATTCCCAGCCTGCTCCTTTAGCCACCTCAACCTCAGCATCAGGAGCGATCATGCCTGCACGTGCCACCTCAAGAGGCCTGCCGCGAGGCATCCAGAAGCACCGCAGCTCAACACAGTATAGCGCATTTCGTCAGGATGGCCATTGTGTCATAAAAGTATGCAGGTATATTAACAATATGGATGTGCTTTATATACCGGTAGTGTAAAATGCCCGTGGAGTCAGGTGGTGCGAGCCGAGCGTATGAGGCACGGCCGCAAGGTGTGTCCTGCATGGTGGGTGTGACCTCAGTACGTGCACCACGCCATACCGCATGTGGAGCACCTCCTGTGTGGTACACCCCCTGAGGGACACCTCCTATGGAGCACCTCCCGTAGTGCTGGCACTGAGGCTGGGATGCTTCTTGTCGCAGCCCAGTGCTAAGCCTTGTGTTAGCGCAAGGATACATCTGCTGTGAGCACCTGTCTTGTAGAGCCTCCTGTCTTCACGGGCAGGGCCACACGCAGCTCTCAAGACGTTGCTCTCAAGACACCACTCTCAAGCAAAAAAAGGCTGTCAAAAAAGGCACTGCTTTTAGGGCTGCTTTTGGCTTAAATCTGGGCGCGACCAAGTGTGCTCCTGCACAGCACAGGGCATAGAACTTGATAGCTATGCGGGGTCAATCAGTGTAGGTGTCCACATGGTGGCAGCACCAATGATGGTGGCTGCTGACCATGGTGCACGGCTTTAGGGTGATGCAGGGTTACAGAGCACGATGAGTGAGCGCGTAATCCCCCTGCACAGGGCCCCTGTACAGGGGATAATAACCACCGCCAGCAGGTGGTGGTGCCCTGATATTGTGGCCGAGCGCCGCTGCTCAGAAACAAAGGGGTAAATCCACGCGGGTAACCCCGCGAGGAGTAACACTCCTGAGACACTACGGGGTAGCGCTCTCTTTAGAGAAGAGCCGCCTGCGTGGTGGCTGCGGTCTTACGCATGAGGTAAGGGCGAGTAACGTCACACCTGACTGCGTACAGATCATAGCGACACTTACAAGCAAACGCACCTCTCGGTCTTCTTTAGGGGTGGCTGTCATTACTTCTCCTGCGCTGCTTACTCTTTGTGTGGCGTAAAGGCCCTGAGGGCTTAATGGCCTTAATTAAAGAGGGGCTGGCAGTGAGAGCACACAAGGGACAGCGACCACAGTACAGAGTAAGTGAGGACTGAGAGCAGCAAAGAGGCAAATGCGATGCAGAGCTGGAATAAGAAAATGTGGTGGGCACTGGTGATCCCATGTGCCTTTATGGCCCTCACGGCCTGCAGTAGCAGTAACAGTAGTGATGACACCAGCAGTGCTGCTGCCGCTACTGAAGCTACTGACGCTACTGAGGTCGCAGCTGCCACCAACAGCAACCTCAGTGCAGAGGAAATGCTAGAGCAGGCTGATGCTGAGGCTCTGGGCAATCCATTCTTTTATGGCCGTGCTATCTACCTGCGTGGTGAGATGAACGACTATAGCGTGCAGCGCCCATATCGCCTGCGTCAGTTTGAGGACAAGGTCTACTGCACCATTGCTCCTTTACGCTCGGACTGGGCACCATATCGCTTTAAGTTTGCAGACGCGCAGTGGACTACGGGTACTAACTTTGGTTTTGCGGTACCACCAGCGGTGATGCGTGAGGGCAGTGGCAAGGCGCAGTTAAACCCAAACTCGCGCTTTGAGGAGCTGCGCTATGAGCCAACAGTGGATGGCTTATACCGCTTCTGCATTGAGTACAACGAGCAAAACGTGCCTTACGCTACGGTGACGCGCTTAGAAGACGGTAAGCTCACTACCATGGATGAGCTCATTAAGCGTGAGGTCAGTCAAGTGGTAGCTACCCCAGCGACGATAGTGGCTACAACAACTGCTGCCACCACCACCACCACCACCACCACTTCCAATACCGAGGCTGCAGAGTAGGTTAGCCTCTAAGGAATGATTGATCTAATAAGTGACGGCTGCAAGGTGGAGTGCTGGCAACAGCCTACACCTCGAGATAAATGGTGCAGGTGAGCTTGAGCCTATCTTAGGACGGTGCACCATGATTACCCTAAAGTCCGGCATTTATTAAGTCAGTCGTTCCTAAATTGCGGGGGCACTGTAGCTGAAGCTGGTGCCTTGATCTTAAGGGGCGGTAAGGGGGCAAGGCGCTTGCGGGGTAACTGTAGCTGTAAGCGTCTGCTTGCTACTGGTAGTGGCGTCGGTAGTGAGTGCTCTCATTAGTGACGGCTGCAAGGTTAAGAGTCGGTACAGCTCACACCTCGAGATGTAATGGTGCAGGTGAGATTGAGCCTAGCGTAAGTTGGGGCACGCCTGCTTGCCTTTAATGCCGTCATCTCATCAGGCAGTAAGTCCTAAGCAAGCAAGCGCAGCTACGCCGTCGTCCACTGCCCCCTGTGTCAGGTACGTGTAAGGTACGTACAAGGTACGTGTCAGGTAGCGGCATCATGCGCGAGATAGAGGGTAAGGAGAAAGTAGTCATGGAAAGCGTAAGCCACGAAGAGCAAGACGTCTCTACCCCTGTTTTGGTGCCAGAGCGGGATATCTCTGACAGCGCCGCCGAGCGCCAGCAAATTGTGGCGGCTTTGCACGACTACTTGCGCCTCGAAAAAGGCGCGTCTGTTAATACCTGTGAGGGCTATTGCTCGGACGTCAAGAGCTTTTTAGAGTTCTTAGCCCGTAAGGAGCTGTCCTTTACGCTGTTTACTGAAGATGACGTCCGCGCCTATCTGACGTACCGTAAGGACAATGGTGCTGAGGCCATGAGCCTCTTACGCTATTGCTCCGCTTTGCAAAGCTATGTCTACTATCTGCTAGCTGAAGAGAAGCGCCACGACGACCCTGTAGCCAATATCGATAGAGCTAAGCCTCTGCACCACCTGCCAAAGGTCATGAGTGAAGAGGCGGTCAATCTCTTTTTAGAGGCTCCTGATATCACCTCTGGTATTGGCTTACGTGACCGCGCTATGCTGGAGGTGCTGTACTCCTGTGGCTTGCGTGTGACCGAGCTGTGTGAACTGAAGTTTGAGGACATGCACCTCAAAGAGCAGTATTTGGTGATCAAAGGCAAGGGCGATAAGCAGCGCATGATCCCTCTAACGGAGTCTGCGATCTACTGGATTCGCCGCTACGTGTACGAGCGCCGTGGTGAGATTGATGAGGATCTGGTCTGTCCTTACGTCTTTTTATCGCAAAAGCGCGATAAGAAGACGGGGCTGCCTAAGCCGATGACGCGTATCAATTTCTGGTACCGCATTAAGACCTACTCACACCAGATTGGCCTTGAGAAGGATCCATCGCCGCACACCTTTAGACACGCCTTTGCGACGCACCTTTTAAACCACGATGCGGACTTACGCTCGTTACAGGTGTTGCTGGGCCACTCGTCTTTAAGCACGACCCAGATTTACACGCACGTGGCCTTAGCCCGCATGCATGCGGTTTACGATAAGACCCACCCCCATGCACAGGCAAAGGACGAGGTACCAACCCCAAAGGCCCCTCAGGGAAAATAGGGGTAGGGCGTTCTCTACAGGGCAGAGGGCGTTTTCCCCATGTGTGAGCAAAGCTACTTGCCAGTAACCATCCTACCTTAGAGATACGTCGCGGTAGCGACGCTTGCTGACGTTTAGCGGCGTTAGTGCCCAGCGGGGGCAATAACTCTGCGCCCAGCGATTCATCCTGATGCGGTGTGCATGCTTGCAAGCTCATAGCAACTCTGCAGGAACAAGGGTGCAAACGCTCTCAAAGGACAGGGGCAGGTACAAGGGAGAAGGGACAGGGAAGGGATAACAGGCGGGGCTGGCGCGCAACCTCGCGCCCAAAAGAAAAGCCAAGCTTCGTGCAGAAAGCTTGGCTTTTAGCGTGAGAAAGCACAGCACGCACAAGTACTGCGATCTCTACACGGGTTCACCTAAAGAGGCTGCTGCTGATACAGCACTCAAAAACAGCCAGTGCTTACGTCTTAAGTTCCCAGCTGTATGGCCTCTCCCCTAAGAGAGCGGCCTTTTTGAGACCTACATGAGCCCATCGAGGCTGAACCGAAAAGCTAATGAGGTGTGTCAGTACGTAAGAGCATCGTGAGGCCACATCCTCACCATCCTCCCTCGTTACTTGTGAGCATACCGCAAGAGTATGCGCACGCACCTCGGAACTTGTGTCCGTACTCTTTGCTACAGAGCACGACTTACGCAGTAGTAACACCACCCTCGCAGTGGCCAGCTTAGCTAATCTCTCGTTGCTCATGAGACCTCTACTACTGCAAGCACCTCACACTTTCTTTAGTGAGAACTGCCTACAGTTAGCGCTTTGTGCGCCTGTACCAATCTTGGGCTCAGTACAGGACGAGCTTATGGTCACGTAGCCGTCGCCTCTTTACCCTACAACCACAGTGCACACCGTGGATTGCGGGGGCGTGCGTTGCAGGGGCAGAGTAGAGCGACGTCCACTCACTTCAACTTCCGTTAAGGTGTAGCCTCGCTAAGGCACTGCCTTAGCGCAGCGTAGCCTTGGCGGCAAAATTAGCTGGCTTGGGCCTCAAGGCTGGCGGCTCTGTTTGGCAGATGCAACGATCTCAGCAGCGAAGGTAACTGCACCAGACCATTGTTGTAGTCCATCTGTGCCAGTGGCAGGCCGTCAGAACCTAAGAAGCTCTTGCGAAACTTCACTGGGGTCGTGTGGTAGTGCTCGCGGAACAACTTGAAGAAGTAGCCGATGGTGTCAAAGCCATGCTGCATACCAATACCGCGAATCGAGTCAGCAGTGGTCGCAATGTCAATCGCGGCCTTTTGCAGGCGGAACTCATTGATGTAGTCAATAAAGCTCAGCGCCGTTAACTGCTTAAAGATGCGGCAGAAGTACTGGTTGGTCACCTGCAACATGCCCGATAACTCCGAAATGGTAATCGAGCAGTTGTAGTTAGCATGGATGTAGTTGAGCAGCTCTTTGATGTTGTCATCGCTGACGCGGCTCATTCTTTGTCTGCGGCCACTCTCCTCCTTGATCAGGTAGCCATACTCAAACAGCGAACCTATGAGATGTAACAGCGAGGCCTTTACCTGCAAGGTCAGACCATAAACGCGTAAGCGCTTGCGCTCTAACTCTTGCTCTTCTTGGCGTGGGCTGTTGTCGCTACCGCTTTGGTTCTTGTAGTTACGGGTGCTAGCGTAAGCAATGGTAATGGAGCCAGCATTGATGGCGTTGCTGCGTCCAAAATCATCGTTTGCGGGAGCACCATCCAAAGCGCTCTCTTCGTGCTTGCTAGAGGAATCTGGGGTAGCTCCCGAGCTAGCCTGCTTGCGGGCAAAGTCAGCAAACTGAGCCACAGCTTCGGCGTGCGCTTGCTGCGCTTGTTGCGCCTCTTGCGCTCTTAACCGTTGCTCGGCCGTAGGCTCGCTGTCAGCATTGCCAAACAAAGCAGCAGCTGCTGCAGCCGCTAAGGCTTCAGCCTCTAAGGTCGCGCGGTGGCTCATCCTATCTAAATGCTCCGCCTCGTTACCATAAGAGCCCACCCCTGCAGAGATGCCTGCTAAGGTGGCAGCCTGCGCAATGGCTTGCGCCTGCGCCTGCTGAGCTTCAGCTTGGGCTTTAGCTGGCGTTACTTGCTCGTCGAGCTTTGGCGCAGTGGCGGTGAGCGTTACGGTTGGGGCCGCCATCGCTGGCTCTTGGCCGCCGTTGTGCTCTTGCTCTTCTTCCTCTTCAGTCGTGTCCTCTTCTTTGCCCTTGCCATTGGCAGCAGGGGCATTAAAGCAGTCACGGGTTAAGGCAGAAATGCGTTGCTCGCTTGCCGGAAGTGGAGAGACCAGCTCCTCTAAGTGTGCTACCAAAGCACTGATGTAATCAAAACCGGTGTCGTGGGCTCCTATTACGATGCTACCGCGTAAAGCTCCTTGTTTGAGCAGCACCATGCTGCTGTCAAGGGCACTGTCACCATGGAAAAGGCGAATCACCTCTGGTGAGAACTTGATCCGAATCACTCGGCAGTGCGGTGGATAGGTGGTACGGTGGATTAAGTTACTTGGCACAATCACGATAGCCGGTGCATTGAATTCTTCGCTCTTGCCCTGGCAAATGTGTGTAAAGCCCTCGCCTGAGATACAGTGGATGATCTCAATTTCTTGATGCCAGTGAGCAGAGCTGGAACTGTGACAGAAGCTACCGATGAAGTGGTGACAAGAAATAAACTGTAAAGCAGTATCAGAAGATGAAGTTACAGCAGGCCCACCCACGTGACCGCCATTGGCTGTCACGGCGTGAGTTGCTAAAGCTACGTTTTCCATTTTGCTCATAAAGTAATTCAGGTGAACCTATCATGGGCTCCTCACTAATACGGAGCCCCGTCAGACGCTCACCCCACTCGAAGTACTTTATGCGTCTACCGTAAACCACTGAGTTGGGGTCGGGGTTACTCAACACGTCCTAGAAAAGCATGGCCGCGCGTCAGGCTACGCGTACACCCACCAAAGGCCCAACGCTGCTTGTGGAAAGAGGGGTCAAGCTCAATGAAGACCGGCTCGTTTGAGCTGGTTGCACTTAGCTTTATCCTCTGGCAGATTGCGCCAAAAGGCAAGATGGACGCGTGTTTGTGCCTAAAAAGGTGCGCACGGACGCTTCAGTAGGAAGCAACATGACCACGCTGGTTTGCTCTTACCTAAGCAGTGTTAGTAAGCAAGCAGGCCCACCCCGTTACCTCTACCCTCATCAATTGAAGGGCACTAGGCCTTACGCCCTTACTTATGCCAGACGTAAGCGGGGTTAAATACACGCACCGCTCCCCAAGCTTCACCCTAAGGCTTTAGAAGATGGTTACTGCTTACTTTGCAGATTGATGCGCTCTGCGCCGTAAGTCTAAAGCTGCCCGTCACCCTCCTAAAGCGCTTATGATCGCGCAAGTGACGTGGTATGGTTACTTGAGGTTAGTTGCGTAAATTTCTTTGCATCCTGCCAGTTTACGAAGTGACTGCCTAATCGCGGCGGCGAAAGCTTAGTTAGTGAGGCTAAGCTCGTAAGATACCCGCCAGACACAGTCATGAGGGAGCACGATGGCCCTTAAATCTCCTTACAAAAAAACTAGGGACGTAGCTGTGATTGCGGGGAAGCGACCGCATCAGCTGGTGTGCTTAAGTCAATACTTAAGATCAGCCGTGGCTGAAGATAAGCCTAAGCTTAAGGGCAGCAGCTTGCGGAGCAACAATCTCAACATGGTGTGCCTTTTACCCCGTGGTGCCCGAGAAAACGGTAAACAGTTCTTTTGCCAAAAGCGGGCGGGTCACAGGGCAAATAGCCTGCGCTCTTACCTGAGAGCTACAGGTACCAATGCTGATCAGCTCACCGACTAAACTCAACGTTTAAAGTAGGTGCTGTGAGTAATTCAAGTGGTGTGGCGTTACAGGTGTCAGCACCAAACCAAATTACATACAGATTCTTAATGCACATGTGCATGCAGAGTTTTCTTGCACCTTAGTTCTGGGCCAGAGCGTTGTGGCCTTGGGCAAAGCCAATCTAAAGCCCCCCAAAGCCAGCCCTAAGCTCGCGCGCAGTGTCTCTCCCGAGTTATGCGGAGCCTAAGACAACACCCTAGTGTTCGCATCCTCTTTCTTGCTATTTCGCTCTTGTACTTTGGCCGAAAACCTTAGCTTGCTGGTTAGGCGTCAGCTATGACCTCACAATACGTGAGGGCTGCTGCGCGGTCAGCGGCAAGCAAGGGTGAGATGTGCGGGTGATTGATGAAAAGTAACGCCTGTTGCTAAGTGCTACGTACCACGAACAGGGGCTAGCTTGCGGTAAATGGGCTTGAAAGCTTGCTAGTAACGCCCTGAAAGCAGTACGCGGCGAGACGCCACTTTTCCACTCCACTGCCTTTACATCTCTGGGTGGGTGGCAAAACAAAGACTAAAAGGAAATGAGACGGCGGGGCAGACGTGTTCAGCCTCGTCAACCACCGTGATCCGTCGCAACGGTTTAGCACTCCGTTGCTCTGTGCAGGCTATAAGTAAGTAGAAGCAGCGAGCACAGTTTTCTGCGGCGCGGTGACCTGCAAGCTTCAGTCTCATGGGGTGTAACGGTGGTCTTTACCGGTTAAGTTCGGTGGTACTCTACAACCACGTGACGCTTACGATCGTATTTGTCACCTCGGCTCTTTTACCAAAAGAGGGCGCGGGACAGACAGTGAGATCGCAGCGTTGCGGTAAGCTCTAAGCGGGCGGAAGGAAGAGGCAACCTTGAGCACGGCACCGTCAGTTACGAGATGACGGGGGCGACATGGTTAAAGGCGGGAATAGGGGGATGTGTGTGATGACAAGGGGGAGATGCCTGCTTCTGCTAGCACGAGAGTTCAGCAAAGGGCAGGGGGCGGCAGAGGCAAAAAGAAGTAGCTTTTCTGCGGGGTAACGGGGCAAATGGTAAGTGTGCCTCACAGCAGGTGCTAGCGGCTGAACGCTAAGTGCACCAGAGGTTGATGCTCTTTAGACCCCGAGGGAGAGTCACGATGTTTGGGGCTAAGCTGCGGCAATCCTCATGAACGTCAGTACGACCTCGTTCTCTGCGTCCGTAAAACACGCACAGACCTCAAAGTGAGGTCGGGATGAGCTTATGAGACAAGGACAGGGGAAAAGCAGGGAGGTGGAGTACAGATGACGCCACGAGGTAAGCGCAGATGGATGAATGAGGCGGGAAAGGTGATTAAGGCAAATACATGCAGCTTGATCAGTCCTGTGCCTCAACCTCAGACGCTTACGGTGCTTTTGCCTTGGCTTGCAGATAAGCTTTCACCCAAGAAAAACTAGCGTCTTCTTGATCTTGCTGCTCCTTTTGTCAGCTGTCACCAGCTCGCGCTTTACAGCGGAGAGCGCGACAGCGGCACACATACCAAAGTCCCCTTTAAGCCAGATCCTAGCGCACAGCTTAATGATGAGCATAAGACCACACAGTGACACTGTGAGGCTTAATCTTGCGGGGCGCAACGGCAGAAAAAGCAAGAAAAAGAGGCCTATGTTTTTGCTTGAAAAGGTGCAGCAGCAGGCACATACCGGAACTAACGGCAGCACCCAAGGCTACCGTAGTGGCGATATGATCCAGCCACATCTCAAAGAACCTAAGACAGTAGCAGTTCTTTGAAATTAACAACTTAACTGAGAATATTATACTCTAAAGCAATGGCTAGATAATAGCCCTCGGGTAAAAAAAGCCACAGCAGGTTAGGAGCAGCTTGTCAATAGAGATTCATATTGAGTAATGGCAGTGGGGTGTAAAGCTGATAGGGCTGGCTTTTGTGTTGCCATGGGGTGTGTTTGTATACAGGCGCAGATGGAGTCGTTTTGGGAGACGTTTGCGGCGGTTTTTGGGGAAGAAATAGGGGGTAAAAAGCGGGGTCGGTGTTTGTGCTATTGCTTTGAGAGTATAAAATGTGATAATGCAGGGGACAATGGCACAGCGGAGGCGGGAGGCGTAATCAGCGGTAAATACGGGCTTGGCATGACGATTAGCACTTGCAAGGTGCAAGTTTGGGCAGGTGTGGTGCATTTTAGAGGTGAAAAATGAGTAATGATAGTGCACTGCGTGCCAGTTAAGGCGCTCTATGGTAAATGGTAAGGAGCGGCGGACGTGGTAGTGAGGGCTCAATAGTGCGCGGCAGCAGTAAGGAAAGGGGAAGCGTAAGGGCTGTCAGTGCGGATAAGGTGAGGCTGGCTAGCTGGTGCTGGGAGTTAGGGACAGTAGCTGCTGCTCATTACAAAGGAGCAGAGTGCTGGCCTCCAAACGGGCTGTTGCGGGACAGGAGTGAGGCGCAAGTGCGAAGCCGCCAGATCCGCGCTGACGGTGGTAGAGGATAGGGTGGCTGTTAGTGGTGGTGGCGGCGGCGCTGCATGGGCCGTGCGTTAGGGCAAATAAGGGCAAAGCCACCATAGGTAGCGCCTTGTTAGCGGTGGTGCTGGGAGGTGAAAAAAGCACTTGGTATACGGGCGCAAAGTGGTAGTGACGGTAGCGCAGAGTAGGGACAGCAGGTGGGAAATCTTAGAGATGAAAATGTGAAGTAAGAGCACGGCAGAGTAATGGTGGAAATTTGCTGTAGGGGTGCTGTGAGCGATTGCAGAAGATGAAACTCAAGCGGGGACTAAGGTGCAAATGAGATAGTGCCACAGGTGCGGCTGCAAGCGTGTACGGTGAGATGATAAAGGTGAGGACTGCTGCGGGGCACTACAAGGGCTAATAACGGAAGCTGATGCTGCTGTGGCCTACTCTGAATAGGTGGTACTTTGAGGTCTTTTGTGCGCGGCTTACTCTGTGGTGCTTTTGGTTGTGGTGACTGGAGCCAAGCGCCTGCCGAGCCGTTACCTTTGAGGGGTATAGTAAGGGCAATCCGTACTGTTTACTCTCGGGGTAGGAGCACGGCTGGCAGGGATAGCTATAGCCACAGCGCCTAACAGCACCTTACTGGAAGCAAGAAGCCACACCACCACCACCACCACCACCACCACTCGGAGTAGAGGTGCGGCTGCTCACGTCCTTGCTATTGCGCCAGCGCTATTGCCCGCGCCAGCGACTGCGGCGCTCTATCACCGATGGACACAGTAGGGGCAATCCGCACTGGCTTCACTCTGGGTAAGGTCACTGCTGGCTGCCTGTAGCAGATCGTGATGCTCTTTGTGATTTTGCAACAGAGCCGGTACATTTCGCGGCCAGATCTCTTTAGAATAGCCATGGTTTAGCGTGGACAGCTACAGCGCACGACTCACTGCGTCCGCACTGATGCTGCTCCACTGTTGTAGTCCCTGAGGATGCGTGAACCCACGCAATGGGAAGAGGATTTTTCTATGGCCTTACGTGATGGCTTTTTATGGGGCGGCGCCGTCGCTGCCAATCAATTAGAGGGTGCCTACAATGACGATGGTAAGGGCCTCTCTATCGCCGATGTTCTCCGTGCCGGTGATGTCAACACCCCACGTGTGATCGACAAGGACGGCCCACTCTCCGGCATGAACTACCCATCGTGGTCGGCCATTGATTTCTATCACCGCTACGAGGGCGACATTGCGCTCATGGCCGAAATGGGCTTTAAGTGCTTCCGCACCTCTATCGCATGGAGCCGTATCTTCCCTAACGGTGATGAGACCACCCCAAACGAGGCTGGCCTTGCTTTCTACGACCGCCTCTTTGATTGCCTGCTTGCGCACGGCATCGAGCCAGTCATTACCCTCTCGCACTTTGAGATGCCACTGGGCTTAGTTAAGAACTACGGCGGCTGGACTAACCGCAAGTGCATCGACTTCTTTGCCCGCTACGCTGAGACCTGCTTTAAGCGCTATCAGCACAAGGTCAAGTACTGGATGACCTTTAATGAGATCAACAACCAGTCTGACGTCTTCTACCCATTTGTAGTGTGGACGGATTCTGGTATCGTCTTTAAGGACAGTGACAGCTTTAAGACCCGCCGTCAGATCATGCTGCAAGCTGCTCACAATGAGTTTGTAGCCTCTGCTCGTGCTGTCGCCATCGGCCGTAGCATTAATCCAAACTTCCGCATCGGCTGCATGCTGGGCTTTGTGCCAGTCTATCCAAAGACCTCTAACCCAGACGACATCCTTGCTGCCCAGCGTGCCATGGAAGAGCGCTGGTACTTCGGTGACGTCCACGTCTTAGGTAACTACGGCAGCTACGCTGACCGCATCTGGGAAGAGGCAGGTGCCGCTCCAGTGATGGCCCCTTCTGATGAGGCTGAGCTGCAATACGGCTGTGTCGACTATTTCGGCTTCTCCTACTACATGAGCCGCTGTGTTAGCGCCGCCAAGATCAACTCGACTCCTACCAACTTCTTAGGCGACGATAGCAACGACTACGTTAAGGTCTCCGATTGGGGCTGGGCAATCGATCCAAAGGGCTTACGCTATGTGCTGCGTGAGATCGACGGCCGCTACAACGGTATCGATCAGTTCATCGTAGAAAACGGCTTAGGCGCTTACGATAAGCTCGAAGCTGACGGCTCGATTAACGACCAGTACCGTATCGACTACCTGCGTGCACACATCGAGCAGATGAAGCTTGCCGTCGACGTCGACGGTGTGAGCTTAATAGGTTACACCCCATGGGGCTGCATCGACTTAGTCTCGGCCGGTACCGGTGAGATGGAGAAGCGCTACGGCTTTATCTACGTCGATAAGGACAATAAAGGCAATGGTACCTTAGAGCGTAAGCGCAAGCTGTCCTTTAACTGGTACAAGAAGGTCATTGCTTCCAACGGTGAGGACTTAGCGTAATGGCAGAGCAGCAACAACAGGCCTTTGCTAAGCGCCCTGTTTCCGTACTGACCTTAGATGTGGGGGGCAGTGCCATCAAATACGGCGTGTGCAATGAGTTTGCGCAGATCACCCACAAAGGCGAAGTGCCAACGCCATGTGCGGTTGAGAGCACCGTAGAAGACCTGCTGCAGGCCTTAGATGGGGTGGTTGCTGAGGTTAAGGCGCAAACCCCGTTCGAGGGCATGGCCATTTCGCTTCCTGGCTGCATCAATTCTGATGGCAGCATGCGCACGGGTGGTGCTCTGCCTTACAACTACGGCCAGCCTCTTGCCGACCTCATTGAAAAGCGCACGGGCATGCGTCCGGTGCTGGTCAATGATGCGAAGGCAGCTGCGGCGGCGGAGCTGTGGATTGGTGCGCTGCAAGGCGTTGAATCAGGTGCGGTTCTGATCTTAGGCACGGGCTTAGGTGGCGGCATTATCGTTAATGGTAAGGTCTACAACGGCCCGCATGGCTCGGCAGGTGAGCTCTCGGCTTTTGTGCACAATATGCCAAGCTTTACCGAGGATCTCGACTGCGAGGCCTCGCACGTGTCGACGACGGGCTTAGTCATTGCCGCTTGTGAGGCTTTGGGTCTTGAGTACACCTTTACGCCTGATGTGGCCACGCGCCATATGCCATTGGATGGCCGTAAGATCTTTGCGCTCTATCATGAGGGCAATGAGGCTATCCGTCAGGTGATTACTGACTTTGGCTATAACGTGGGTAAGCTCATCTTTAACCTCAGTGTAGTGCTTGATTTGCAAAAGGTCGCGATTGGTGGTGGTATCTCCTGTCAAGAGTGCCTCATTGAGGCGATTCGCGCGGGTACGGAAAAGGCGTGGGAGACTAACCCAGTTCGGGGCTTAAAGCCACCTTTGATCACCATGCCGGAGGTGTTGGGCTGTCAGTTCCACAATGACGCGAACCTCATTGGTGTGATGCGCCAGTACCTTGAGGTGCATGATCTGCTCTAAGCTTAGCGCTCAGCGCTAAGCGCTCGCGCTGCTTAGCTCTGCGCTGCGTTGCGTTGTACTGCGTTGCGTTGTACTGCGTAGCGTGACGCTGACAAAAGCAGTGCTGACGTAGCCTCTAAAAGCAAAAAGCCCTGTCATAGCTGTACTGTGACAGGGCTTTTGTGTTAGTGGCGGCAGTACTCCCAGCAACACCAATGAGCAGCTCCTGTTGGTTACTGCTACTGGGCGCTACTTGGGAGCATCCTTGCTGCTACGCTGACGCCCTGTGCTTTGGCTGTAGAGCGTGGACGCTTGGCTGTAAGACTACTCTTCAGTGTGCGCCATACAGTACGTGAATATTGCACTGAGCGTCGAGGCCACTTCAGCGTTAGTGATTTCGCACTTGTATTGAGTAGGGGAATAGAAAGCAGCGATGCGAGGATCGATCTTAGCAGAAGGAACGGTAATCTCTCTAAGAGAGATCAGGCCACTTTGCACCATAATCTGGTCAAGGGTAACCTCATCTACATTGATTAGCACTCGAATGCCCCTTTGTTCACGATGAGAGGCTGGCTATATTTGTTTACCAGCTCTGCTACGTCGTACTTATGCGCACGCAGAAACGAGCGTAGAGCTGCTGACGGACTATAACTCTCCAGCCAATATGGGTTAAATTTGAGCTTGGCATTGGCTCGCTTTCTAAAATTAGGGTTGTCCAATGGCGCAAAGAACCTGTTGATGGAGTATGGGTTGTACACCTTTACCGAGGCATTTTCATCAAAGCAAAAGCCAGCGTAGTAGCGCTCAGGTAGCTGCCACAGCTCATCGATGGAGATACCAAGATTGTTGGCAGCTTGCGGGATATAGTCCGCAAAGTGCTGCTCAATCCATGGGCGTTAAGTTAGTGGTTAGCTTGGATTAGGGAGAGAGGCATTTACAAGCCACTTAATCGCGCTGGAAGGTGTTTCCAGTCTGGAAACACCTAGACTCGACGCCCCACCAAAGAATCCGCCACTTTAAGTGGCGCTGATGCTGATGTTTAAGCGCTTTTGCTTAACTTAACGCCCATGGCTCAATCTCCTCTTTGGTATAGCCCAGCAGGTCAGCATACATAGGATTCATGCTGAGGTCTTCAAGATTTGAATCCCAAAACATGGAGGCTTCGCTGTAGCGCATGATGCCTGTTACCAAGATAAATCTGGCGTAAGTTTGTTGGTTCAACCATTGGTAGAACTCTGACATTACGCTCTGTAAGGCTGCAAACAGTTGTGGATCATCAAGATGCGCGGAGAGCGGGTAATCACAGTCATCAATTAAGAACACCAGTTGCTGCCCCCTAGCGAGATAGTCGAGCTCCCTCTTGAGATCGCTGAAGGAGACGATGTCTTCGTAATCGCTTGCACTGGAGAACCCAGCCAGCTCATAAGCCGCAACAAGTTCTTGGCATAATTCAGCCTCAAACGTAGTGGCATCTGGGCATGCAATGTCGAGGAACGACAGCCTGACTACAGGGTAAGTCTTGGTCTCGGGCCAATGCTCAAAAACGGCTGTTCCTGCAAAGTTTTGGGTGCCATGGGCAAACAGCTCTTGTAGCATCGAGCACAGGGTAGTTTTACCCATACACCGTGGGCGTGAGAAGAACACAAAAGAAAAGAGGGTCCGACCGTGAGGAGGTCTGGGATAATTTTGGTCAAGCTGATAAACACATGGTTTATGGGCATGCATAAGACTATCTCGAGGTAACACTTGAGCACAAAGTAACGCACTTTACCTCAGTTTTGTGGCATAAGTCCCCTTGCTTTGGCCCATACTACCTTTAAGTAGGTGACCAAGAAACGCCTTATTTATGGGCTTTATAAAATTAGCCTAGACCTCCTCACGGTCGGAGGGTGACTAACTTTCCAAGTTTGGCGGTCTTGTCAACGATTAGCTTGTTTTGCCCCACCATGTTGTTCCAATCGGACATACCCAGTGGGATAGGTTTGAGTGGTAATGCGTTTGTGTCTGCGTTTGCGCTCATCATTCCCCCACAACTCTGCAGAAAAGGTTGCTCGTTTTATTTTAGCCAAAGTGCAGAGCCTTGTACTTCCCTAAAGTGGCCACTGAGAGTAGTGCGTATGTACTGCCCATCTTGTCCTGAGCCGTTCAGAGCCGTACAAAATACGATAAAGCCCCGCACAGCAACGCTGGGCAGGGCTTTTAGGGGGCATCTGGACTCACTGGGAGCAGATGCCTCTTTTGCGGCTAAAAGCAGAGTGCTTTAGCCTTAGACGTTATCTTCGTCCTTGATTTCTTCAATAGTTGGCTGCACCGTAGCAGCATTGGTGTGGAAATCCTCTGGCAGCTCAATTTGCTTGCAAGCCACAGCCGTAAAGACCACATCAGAGGAGCTGTTTAAGGCCGTCTCTGTAGAGTCTTGCACCACACCGATGATAAAGCCGATACCCACTACCTGCATGGCGATGTCGTTGCTGATACCAAAGATCGAGCAGGCCAGCGGAATTAACATTAAGGAGCCGCCAGCAATACCCGAAGTACCGCAAGCACCTAACACCGCAGCCACACACATTAAGAAGGCCGAGGCAAAGTCCACCTCAATGCCTAAGGTGCGTACCGCCGTCATGGTCATGACCACAATGGTCACAGCCGCACCGGACATGTTAATGGTGCTGCCTAATGGAATGGAGATGGTGTAGGTGTTCTTTGGCAGGTGTAAGCGTTCGCACAGGGCTAAGTTCACAGGGATGTTAGCCGCAGACGAACGGGTAAAGAAGGCCGTGATCGCGCTTTGCGTGAGCGAGGCAAAGATCAGTGGGTATGGGTTCTTATGGCAGTAGATAAAGGCGATGAGTGGGTTTAAGATCAGCGCCACCGTCAGCATGGTGCCCACTAAGACCAGCACTACCTGCACGTAGTTTAAGAGGTTGCTAAAGCCGCCATCTTGGGTGCAGGAGCTGTAGACTAAGCCCATCACACCTAATGGCGCAAAGCGAATCACCATGCGCACCACGCCAGCTACGGTCTGGGCTAAGTCGTCTAAGACCATCTTGGTGTGCTCATGCGCTACACGGAACATGAGGCCAAAGGCGATACCCCACACTAAGATAGCGACGTAGTTACCATTAAGCAGCGCGTTAACTGGGTTGTCTACCGCCTGAATCACGAAGTTCATGAGAACCTCGGAGATGCCTTGTGGTGGCGAGAGATTCTCGGCAGCGCTAGCAAGGGATGGGAAGGAGGTAGGGAAGATATAAGTGGCAATAAGAGCCAGCAGCGAGGCTAAGGCCATCGACACAAAGTAGATGACGATCACTGGCGTCATATTGGTCTTGGTGCCTTTATTGTGACCGGCGATAGCGGCAGAGACCAGCACAAAGACGAGGATTGGCGCCATAGCCTTTAAGGCCGCCACAAAGAGTTGGCCAAAAGCTGGGATAACGGTTTTGTCGCCTGGGTAGACTACGGCGAGCAAAATACCGAGCATGAGGCCGATGATGACCTGCATGATAAAGGGAATGGCGTTAAAGATTTTGGCGATGGGATTGTTAGGGCTAATGGGATTTAGCATTGACGAGATCCTGTGAGCTGGCCTTGTAGTAGCGCAGGTGAGAGTGTTTGCAAGTAAGGTAGTGGCAGCAGCGCGGCGTACAAGAGCTTAAGCCTCTGCTAAGCCTCTGCTTAAGTGGCGCCGTGCAGCTTGAGAGTGGGATAGCGCTACTTCTTTTGGAGTGGCGTTTAATGGGCGGCTGGGAACAAGAGTAGATTCGTGCTCAGGCGTGGTGCATTACAGATAACACCTTAGATTGGAGGTGTGGCCCATAGTGCCCAGCAAAGCGCGGTCATTATACGCCTCTTGCTCTATTTTGGCGCGGATTTTGGCTTATTTATGTGCATTTGTGCGGGTTTTGTGGGGTGCATCAGATGCTTGCGCTTGTATCTTTGGGGCCTAGAGAGACATCGCGGTCACGGTATTGGTAAGCGCTTTGTGCTAAGCTAAAGTGAGCTTTGCTCTTGCCGCAGTGTCTTCTTGTCTCCTTTCAAGGTTTTGGCAGGTATGGTGCTGTAGCCTGTTGGGGCTTGAGAGCAAGCTAAAGAGCCTAAGATTTAGCGCTTGGCTGAGGCCTTTCCTTTGTGGTGGGGCTGTAGTTGAGATCATGATAGGGAGTGCGCGGCATGCAACTGGGGTATCGCTCAGTTTCCTATGACTTGCATGGTAATGAGTATCTGGCTTTGCAGGGTGCCAATGACAAGTTCTTGGCCTTACAAGGCTCGGTGCGCACGAACAAAACGCGCATTACGCGGCAGTTTAAGAGCACCAAGATCTTTCATGATCTGGCTCCTACCAATATCCTTGAGGGGATCTCGATTCAGTCTAATGACGAGTTCACCACGGCGGTCTTTGCCTACGAGAATGTGGGTGAGTTTAAGAGCTTCTTATCGGTGATTGACCCGCACCTGCAGTACTCCAATGGCAAGAAGCTGGGCCGTGCGATTGCGCTTTTGCATCAGGACACCTTAACGGGCAAGCAAAAGGACAAGGCCGAAGCGCGGCGCAATGTGATTCACAACAAGCTCACCGCTTACCTCACTACGGGCCCGCGTTTTAGTCATGAGACGCCGATTCTGACGGCTATTATTGACCGTATTGACAGCTTACGTGATTACAAGCTGACGCGGCGTTATGGCGGCTTACGCTTTGATAACGTGTTCCTGACCCACGGTGGCAGTGTGATCTTAAAGCCGAGTTCGTCTTATGGCTTTGGTGATGCCATTGAGGACTTGGTGTTATTTGAGTGTGAGGACGCGGGGCAGATGCCTTGTGCGGTGGCGGGCGTCATTGACGGGTATTTTGGTGGCGTGACGGTGCCTGCTAACTTTTGGGTGGGCTACGCTATTTACTGCGCTATTTACGCGCTGACACGTTGCTCGGAGCATGCGCGCCGATCGCAGACGGAGCAGAAGAGAATGGTGGCGCAGTCTAAGCGCATTATGTCTGACTTTGAGAACTTTACACGTCCAATTCCGCGCTGGTATCGTTCGGAGCTGGTGAAGAAGGCGAAGTCGGAGGCACGGCGTTTAGGCCTGTAGGTGATTTTCGCAGGGCTGTGGGGGCTTTGCCTCTGTTGTGTCCTTACTCTTAGTGGTAGTGCGGCCGTTTAGTCCACTTCGGAGCAAGGCGCCGTGAGGCGCATGCGCAGATGCATTAGCTTGCGCAGGCCATTTGAGCAGCACGCTATCGCACCATTATCTCGAGATGAGGAGGCTCTCTCCAAAGTTTGGTGAAGGGGGCACCACCACCCAGCCTTGGTTGGTCACGCCCAACGCCATCACATGTGTCTCCATGCTTGATCGCAGGGACAATGCTGCTTTGTGGTATCCACCAAACTCAGAAGAGCCCCACAGATTTAAGCTTCAGTGGCTGCTGCTCTTAGCTTAAGGCGCTGATCAGCATGCGTACCGATACGCAGAATAACGCCACCGCAAAAATACGCTTTAAGGTCGTAGGGGAGACCTTCTTTCCAATAGTCACGCCCCATGGTGCCATAAAGATCGACAGTGGTACCACACAAGCCACCGCGAGCCAGCTGACATAACCCACCGTAAAGATAGGGGCATTCTCTGGCGTCGTACCCGTCGCAAATAGCAAAATCGCACCTGGAATACACACAAATAAGGACACCGCCGAGGAGGTGCCCACGCTCTTATGCGGCTCTACCGAGCAAGCATTAAGCACTGGTACCGTGAGCGTGCCACCACCAATACCCAGCATCACCGAAAATCCTGCCACGAAAAAGCCAATGAGGCGCTGTCCCATTGGCCCTGGCAAGCCAGAAAAGCTCGGCTTAGACTTAGCGCGGAAAAAGGTGTTGAGACTGTTAAGCAGCATCACCACACCAAAGAGCACTGCCAGCCACTCACCACCATAAAAAGAGGAAATGAGCGAGCCGACTAAGACACCTAAGATCATGCCTGGCGCCCAAGTCTTAATCACGTCTAAGTCGGTATTGCCACGGTGGTATTGCGCCAGCGCTGCAGTAATAGAAGTAGGGATCATGCAGGCTAAGGAGGTGCCTGCCGCCAGCATCATGGCCACATCAGCACTAACGCCAAAGACGTGGGTAAAGACAAAGTAAAAGACCGGCACAAAGATGATGCCGCCACCAATACCCAGTAAACCTGCTAAGAAGCCACCGCAGAGGCCACATACAGCAAGAATGGCTACAGTAGAGAGCAGGGCGCTCCACTCAAGTCCAAACATGATCTTTCTCCACGCTCAGAGAAACAGTCCGAGCCTTACCAACAAACCAACCAACTAAACCATTTGTCTGCACTGCCCACCACAGGAGAAGATCAGCAACACCCGTGGTGTTAAAAGTGCGTGCGCATTATGGCGCAACTGTACGCAAAAGGCTAATAGCCGCCCTTTTTGGGGGGCATACAAGCCACAGCACCGACCGCTGCGTAAGCAGCTAAGGGCCCCCAAATCACACGTCAATCCCGCATAAAGCTGATAAATAAGGCTTTTATTGCCACAGACACCGCGCTTTTGCCGTAAATTACAGAAAAATTTGCAACAAAGTGTTGACATGCCCTATTAGCCCCATTATCATAGCGCCCTGTTGAGACGTCACGCTAGCTTGTAAGTTAGAGTGAGTCGCCTGTAGGGCGTCCTTAGCTCAGGTGGATAGAGCAACAGCCTTCTAAGCTGTGGGGCGAAGGTTCGAGTCCTTCAGGACGCGCCATGCGTCAACAAGGTAGATTGTTTCAATCGCAATGGTGGCTGTAGCTCAGTTGGCAGAGTCCCGGATTGTGATTCCGGTTGTCGTGGGTTCGACCCCCATCAGCCACCCCAAACCATTGATTGAAATGATGCCCTCTCTATGCGGGAGTGGCGAAATTGGTAGACGCACAAGATTTAGGTTCTTGCGCCCTAGGTGTAAGGGTTCGAGTCCCTTCTCCCGCACCAAGCAACCCGAGCAACCTTTTGGTTGCTTTATTTTTATATACTAACGTGCACGCGCACGGAAGTTTGGTAGCGGATGGGCGTGGTGCGTGGTGTAGGGTTAGGGTGTAGGCTCGTTTGGGCTGGCGTGTGGGTTTTTCGCAGTAGCTGCGTAGCGGCTGCGCATTCTGTATCTCTTCTTCTTCTTCTTCTTTTCTGTGTTTCCTCGCCATCTTGGGACGTGTTTGCGTTGCTGTGGCGTGTGCCTTGAGCTCTGGCTCTTTTGCTCCCTTGATCCCTCGTTCTTATCTCCATGCGGCGCTGTAATGGCCGCCATTCAGCACACAGTCCTTTAATCCGCGCTAACCCCACGGTACGCACAGAGCAAAGGGCGTGGCGCTACTTGTGACCACACAGCAACTGTATACGCAGCCGGTGGATATGGCACTAACAGGATCTCCGCAAAGTTTGGTGGATAGAGCCCTCACCCTACTTTTAGGTGGTTAACAGGAAACGCCATAATCACGGCTCATGTGCTTGCCTCATGGTGTGAGGCTACGTTGTGGTATCGACCAAACTCTGTGTAGAGCCTACTAACACTACTCCAAGGTTGCTCAAACCAAACGCCATTACAAGATCCTCACTGTTTGAGCGCAGGGGCGCTGCTGCTGCTACTGCTTTTTGGTAGCCACTACACTATCTTTAGTCCCTGCACAGAGCCTGCGGTATAGTGCCTTCCATACCCCCAGCAAAAAGCCGATGTTTATCGGCGTTAGTGCATGCGGAGGCAATAGCTATTCTGAGACCTGCGATTCATCCTGATGCGGGGTGCGTGCTGGCAAGCTCAAGAAACTCAAAGGAGAACCGGCTAATCACGTCTCATGGGTATCCACAGCAGCTACCGCTGTTGCGGTTGTTGCTGCTGTTGTGGCTGCTGCTGCTACTGCTGCTGATGGGCTTTGCCGCATTACCCTGAGGGCGCGTAGCTCCTGCCGCGTGTCCTGTGGCTATGAGATGCACTCCCAGTAGTGCCTATTACCAGCCACCATTAGGGTGTCACGCCGGATCAGATAGGCACTACCTTGCGGCCTAATGGTGCTCTTACTGACATTCGCCGCTGCTTTGCCCGTAAAATGCGCATTTTTATCGCATTTTTGCCCTCTTAGCGCTATAATTGCACCGGCCTTGGGGATAGGGCGGTATTCATAAGAACGCAGACATGAGCGACAGAGATTCTAAGCGCTGTGCGCAGCTCTGTTAGGTGCCGCATGTACATGGCTTAGTGGTAGGCACCGACAGCACGGCAGTAGCTGTGTTGCCGCGTCATCTCAGCTCTGATCGCTCCTGCCATTCCTGCCACTCATATCACGCCAGTGCCAGCGCTTGGCTTGTATTGGTGCTGGTCTTGGCTATTTCTCACATCGTTCTCACCACGGATGGGGTGTAAAAGCTTTTACCCACACTGCTGCGCAGTGTTTTCTTGTGACGCTCAATTGTGACTGGCTTTATAGCGCTGTGTCATGACACCGGAGCGCAATTACTGGGTTTTGCCACTCCGCCGCTGTTTTCAGTATTGCTCACCACTCCCTTAATATCACTGACTTGCCACTCCTCACCACTCCTCACCACTCCTCACCACTCCCAACGATTACCAACCACTCCCCTTTACGGAGAGTCAGTTCTTTTCTGTTCTTGATTGCTGCTTGTGCCTCGGCATGCGTAGCGACAACCTTTTGAGATCATATGGCGTACAAACAATACGGCACCACTTGGTGGGGCCGCAAATGGCTCGATTCCCTTAGTGGTATCGACCTCTCTAATCGTATTCCGCGTGGCCTGTCCTACGCCCGTAACGATAAGGTCTTCGGCGTCAAAATTAACGCCGAGAACGGTACCATTATTGCCCGTGTCGTCGGTCGCTATAGCCCTTACTACGAGGTTTCCTTACAATTTAAGCGCATCGATGATATCGCCAAAAAGCGTTTCCTCGATCTCGTCGTCCAAGATCTGGAAATCCTCACCAAGCTCACCAACCGTGAGCTTTCCCCTAAGCTTTTTGATCTGGCCGAAAAGTTAGGCATCCGCCTCTTCCCTACCTCATGGCAAGATATCAAAATGCAATGCAACTGCCCTGACTACGCAGTGCCTTGCAAGCACATCGCTGCCGTGATCTACACCGTAAGTGAGCTCTTTGACGCTAACCCTTACCTCATCTTTGAGCTGATCGGTATCAACCTCACTGAAGAGCTGGAAGCCCGTCACGTCTTTGATGGCCTGCAAAACGACGATAAGGTTGAGATCCCTTCCTTTGCTCACCTTTATCGTAACGCTTTAATCGGCTCGGAGCAGTTAAAGCAGATCGCTAAAGAGCATCAGGTCGAGCTGACATTAACCCCAATCGACGAGCCAGACGCCGAGCTGCTCTATCAAGCGGACAACCTCTATCGCTACTCCGATAAAGAGGTGATCTTAGACGAGGAGCTGCGTAAAGACTTACAGTCAGTCCGCTTCTACCAAAACCGTGCTTTAAGCTACGAAGAAGCCATTACCAAGCAAAAGCAGGCTATGGCTGACGTCGAGCAGCAGCTTAAGGACAAGGTCGAAGACATCGCCTTGCAGACGCCGCTCGTTGAGCGCATCAACAGTAAGCGCGGCCGTCACTCCTCCCGTGAGGACGCTATCTTAGCCCTCTATGGTAACCTCCAAGAGGACGAGAAGCGCCTGCGCAATAAGATTGCCCCTCAGCGTAAGCGCCTTGAGGAGCTCGAGCAGCAATATAACGAGGCTCAAGCCCAAACTGAGGCCTTACAACAGGCGAATAAGGCTAAGCTCGACGCCTACCACCAGCGCTTAGATGTGGAGCTGCGCTTAGGCTATAACCCTGAGAGTGAGCAAGAGCTCCTCAACAGTGAGGATCAAGCCGTCCAAGAGGCAGAGGCGGCGCAAAGTGCCTTAGATGCGCAAGCTGATCCATACTTAAGCGACTTAGACGCCATTGATCTGGCTGAGGACGATACTGAATTCGCCGCTCTTGATGCGCGTGAGCAAGCAGCATCACCGGACACTGCCGCTCAAGATAAGGCTGCTCCTGAGACTAAGGCTAAGGGCAAGGGCCGTAAGAGCAAGACTCAGACGGCCAATGATGAGACTGAGCTCAAGGAGTCCGAGGCTAAAGCCGAGCAGGCAGCCGCTGTTGCAGCTACTGCTGATGCGGCAACAGCAGCGGGAGCAGAGACCGACAGTGGCGAGCCACAGGTGCGCCGCTATCAGGGCTCGCTTAACCTATTAGCCCGCCTCACTTACGTGACCTTACCAAACATCGGTGAGTCGCTGTTAAACCTCTTCTCCGAGTCCGCTGCAGGCTTTACTAAGGGTAATCTGCGTACTCGCTTTAACCGCTACTTAGAAAAAGCAGCGGCTATGGCCACCAAGCAGCTTAAGGACAAGACCGACCGTGATCCAGTGCAATTTGATTACGGTGGGGATGAGGATGCGGTTGCTCCAGCAGCCCCAGAGGCTGTTGCCTCAAGGACTATTGCCGCTGCTGACAGTGCTGAGGTTGAAGCTGAAGCCGTTGCTCCTGCCGCTACTGCTGCAGCCGCTGGCAAGGGCACAGCTGGGGCAAAGAAGGCCGCTGGTGCTGCCTCTAAGGGCGCTAAGAAGGGCGAATCCGCTCCTGCTCTGGACGAAGATTTATTTGCGCTCTTAGATGCGGTACCTCTTGATCCTTTCAAGGATAAGGCTCTCTTAGACTGGGCTACTCATTTCCTTGCTCAGTGCGATCCGAGCGAGATCAGCAAGCTTAACCAGCTCTTTTTACAATTAGCGGCCAAAGAAAAAGAGCAAGCAGAGCTCTCTGCGGCTGTCAACAAAGCCAATGAGACCTTAAAGGCTCATGGCCGCAAGCCAGGCCCAAAGCCAAAGCCAGTCAAGGACGCGCAAGAGCTGGTGCAAAGCAGCGTCACCAAGAGCGCGGCCTTAAACGACGCTATCAGCACCTTAAAGAACAACATTGCCTCGTTCTTAAAGGCCGATGTCAGAGCTATTCCGCTGCGCCGTCAGGCCTTATTGCAGCTGCAAGCTAATCCTCAGCAGTTAGGTGAGATTGCCTCCTCTAAGGTCGGTGTGAAAGCCTTTAAGACGGTCAAGGCTGTTGCGGCTGAAGCTACTACCGCCGCTCCTAAGGCTGCGACTAAGACTGCCTCTAAGGCCGCTGCTACAGCTACGGCTGCTGCACCTGCTACGGATGAGATTGCTCCGGTTAAGGTTGCTGCCACTGCCAAGGCGAAGCCAAAGGCCCCACCAAAGCCTGCTGCTACCCCAGATGAGGTCTTAGCTGCGGTTAACGTGGCCCGTAAGAATGCGCGTGCTAAGATCTTTGCGGCGGTCGAGAAGGGTCAGGACATCAATGAGCTCTTAGCCGAGGCTAAGAAGTCGATTCAGGAAGCAGCTGCTCTTGCCAAGATCCCTGTGGTGGCTTTTGGTAATGCTGAAACCTGTGCCGCGCCATTTTCCAGCGACCCAATTAGCGAGCACGGCTACTTCTCGCACTTCCCGCTGTTCTACCTTGATCAGAGCAGCTTGGTCTTAAAGCCAAACGTGCCGTTTAACGTCTCGATCTTCTCTAAGGGCACGGAGCGCCACCTCTCGCTGTTCGTCTTTGCTGATGATGCCACTGTACCTGCAGCTACTGAAGACCGCATGTGGAAGGACTTCTTCAGTGAGATCAAGAGCAAGGACAAGGAGCGCGATAAGCAAATGGAGATTGACCAGTCTCTGGTCAAGCGCCATGTGCAAGATTGCGGCGGTCTCTTTGAGCTCTTCTCGGGCTTTGTGCAAGGGAACAATATCGCCGAGCAAGGTACCGAGACGCGTATCCTCTACTACCTGTGGTATATCGCCTCGAACTTAGTGCAAGCGCGAGCAGTGATGCCACAGCTGCTCTTAAATGAGCAAGGAGAGATGCAGTGCCGCTGGATTCCAGCTACGGTCTCTGAGGAGATTCGTGATCTGGTAACCCAAGTGGGCTTAGCTTTACAGGGTTATGAGCATTTCCTCTTTAACCGCTTAGATCGCCAGTACTACCTCAATCCACAGTTCTTAGGTGAGCTGGTCTTATCGCCATTTATCCAGTCGTACATGGCGTGGGCCTTCCGCGTACCTGAGCGTGACGACGAGACGATTGAAGACCTCCATGTCTTCTTTAACCATCGTGCCGTCGACATGCACAGCCAGGATATCGAAGATCAGGGCTTACGCTACCGCTTAGAGAACTGGCTGGCGCCACTGAGCAGTAGCAGCACCATGCAGTACATCCCTGTACTGCGCTTTGTCGACCTGCTTAACTACGGCACCTATGGTGACACCATCTTTGCCGACCTTGAAGAGGAAATTCTCGCGCAAGCGCAACAAGAGCAGCAGGCGCAAGATAAGCGCATGGCTGCTTACGAGAAGCGGGCGAACAAGTTCGACACCGACCTCTTAGAGCTCAATGACGACTTAAAGCAAGCTGGTATCGGTCGTGACGGCTTTAAGGCCGATGCGGTGGATACGGTCAGCAATGCTGACGGCGTCTACAGCGCTGAGGGGGCTTACTCTGAAGAGGAGCAAGGCGCTTTCTCGCAGGAGCGTGGTGTTGGTATTGAGCTGGGCTTTATCGGCTTCCCTGCTGAGATGCTGCATGATCTCAAAGAGGCAGGAGTAATTGACGCCACTGGCTTTGTGGGCTTGCGCCATATTGTCAAGGAGCCGGTCTTTGAGTCGGTGCGTCAGGAGTGCTTACGCACGGTGTCGCGCTTAGCGGTCTTAGCGCCAAGCCTCGATGCGATCTTTGACAACAAGTTCAACGTGGCGGTGATTCCGCTCAGCCAGCTGTACAACACCATTCACATCGCCCGCACGGCCTTACAGCTCATGGGTGTGCGTCTGGTGCTGCCAAAGAGCCTGCAGCAGATCTTAAAGCCATCCTCCGTGATGAAGATGGACGCGGAGAATAGAGGCCAGCCGATCGTCAAGTTCCTTGATCTTGAGAGCTTGCTGTCCTTTAAGTGGCAGGTGGCCATTGGTGATCACTCCTTAGACAAGAAGGAGTTTGAGCACCTCCTTGCCAACGCCGGTCAAGTGGTGCGCTTTAAGGACAGCTTCGTCTACGCCGATCCGGATATGTTAAAGCAGATCCAGACGCGCTACGAGAAGCTCAAGAACATGAAGACCTCCAAGAGCGACCTCTTAGAGGCGCTGCTCACGGGCACCTTTGAGGATCACGATGTGGCGTTAAGCGCCAACCTCGAGAACATCCTCTCAGGCATGTTCAACAACGACCCAATTGAGCTGCCACAGGGCTTAAAGCAAGCGGACAACAACAAGCTGCGTGAGTATCAGGTGCGTGGTTATGAGTGGTTGATTCGCAACAGCCGCATTCAGGTGGGATCGATTCTCGCCGATGACATGGGCTTGGGTAAGACGTTGCAAGTGATTGCAGCTATCCTGCGCCTGAAGGAGGATAAGTTCTTAACCCCAGAGCACCCAGCGCTGGTGGTGGTACCGACCTCGCTGATCAACAACTGGATCCGTGAGATCAATGATCGTGCGGATAACTTAAAGATCTTTACCTTCTATGGCAACGCCGCGACGTCGCTTGAGGGGGTAGAGGCTGACATCATCCTCACCACCTACGGTACGGCCCGCAGCCGTATTGAGAAGCTGCAAGCTAAGCACTTTAGCTTGCTGGTGATTGATGAGGCGCAGAACATTAAGTCGCTCAACACGGCGGTCAATAAGGCGCTGCGTACCATTGAGGCTGACCAGTTCATTGCCATGTCGGGTACACCGGTGGAGAACCGTCTCTTGGAGTACTACTCCATTCTCGACTTCGTTAATCGTGGCATGTTTGGCTCGGTCTCGAAGTTTAGCCGCAACTTTGCGGTGCCGATTGAGCGTGACCACGACAGCCACGCGGTGGAGCGCTTTAAGCGCTTAACGGCGCCGTTTATCATGCGTCGCCTCAAGACCGACAAGAACGTCATCAATGACCTGCCAGATAAGATCATTGCTGATCAGTACTGCACGCTGACACCTACGCAGGTGTCGCTGTACGAAGCGGTGGTGGAGAACAAGATGCGCATCTTGAAGGAAGCCAGCGAGTCGGGGCAAGACAGCCAAGAGCGTCGCGCCATTATTCTGAGCCTGATTCAGAACTTAAAGGCGATCTGCAACTCGCCTGCGCAGTATGCGCCTAATGACGCCACCTGCTTACCTGAGGATTCGGGTAAGGTGGAGCGCTTATTAGAGCTGCTTGAGGACATTCTGTCGCGTCCTGATGACAAGGTGCTGATCTTTACGCAGTCGGTGGTGATGGGCCGTCTGTTACAGGGCGTGATCGAGTCCAAGTTTGGTCGCGAGCCACAGTTCCTGTACGGTGGTCTTGATGTCAAGACCCGTATGGCGATGGTGGACAAGTTCCAGCACGATGCCAAGGAGCGTGTGCTGTTACTGTCGCTGCGTGCGGCGGGTACTGGTCTCAACCTCACCCAGGCCAACAATGTGATTCACTTTGACCTGTGGTGGAATCCGGCGGTGGAGAACCAGGCGACTGACCGTGCGTTCCGTATTGGTCAGAAGCGTAAGGTCAATGTGTACCGCTTCATTTGCGCTAACACCTTTGAGGAGCGCATTAATGACATGCTGATCTCCAAGCGAGATCTGGCGGACATGGCGGTGGTGACGGGCGAGAACTGGATTGGTTCGATGTCCGATCGCCAGTTAAACGACCTGTTCTCGCTGCATGCGGAGTAGGGTGGCGTGGTCTTAGGGTAGCTTAAGAGGCTCTTAAGCTACCTTGAGGATGCACTGCGCGACACTGGCGGTAACTGCAAAAGCGCCTGACGAGGCTTTATCTCTATAGGCGCGCTGCAGCACACACCGCCTCTCAGGGTAAAACCTGATTGTAGGCACGCTGTGCAGTGCAGCGCAGCAGTGGCGCCTTACGTACCTACGCACGCTGTTGGCAGTGCCCTGCGCACCGCACAGCACCAAAAGAAAAGGGAGATCTCAGCAATTGGATCTCCCTTTTTTCTTGGGCGCAGAGACGGAAAAGGGAGCCGTAGCTCCCTTTTCCTGTCCCTTTAGCAGCGCCACCGCATTACTGGTGGTAGCTCTTTAAGAAGTGCTCTAAGCGGTTGCCTGCATCTTCAATCACGTCCACGTCTGGTAAAAACACCACGCGGAAGTGATCCGGCGCAATCCAGTTAAAGCCCGTGCCTTGCACCACCAGCATTTTCTCTTGACGCAGCAGGTCTAAGCAGAACTTCTGATCGTCCTTAATGTTAAAGCGCTTGATGTCAAGCTTAGGGAACATGTACAGCGCGCCATGAGGCTTCTTTACCGACACGCCTGGGATGGCGCTTAAGCGCTCGTACATCGCCTCACGTTGACGGTGTAAACGGCCACCTGGGACGATGAGCTCGTTAATACTCTGGTAGCCACCTAAGGCCGTCTGAATGGCGTATTGCAGTGGCACGTTAGCGCACAGACGCATCGCCATCATCATGCGGATACCCTCAATGTAACCGCGCATCTTGTTCTTTGGGCCCGTGATGATCATCCAGCCTTGTCTAAAGCCGCAAGCACGGTAGACCTTGGACAGGCCATTGTAGGTGATCACTGGGATGTCATCACACAGCGTGCAGATACTGCGGTGCGCGTGGTCATCGTAGAGGATCTTGTCGTAGATCTCATCGGAAAAGATCATGAGATCGTGTTCACGGCAGATGTCGATCAGAGCTTGTAACAGCTCCGTGCTGTACACAGCGCCAGTTGGGTTGTTTGGATTGATGATCACAATGCCACGGGTACGTGGGGTGATCTTACGCTTGATGTCCTCAAGATCTGGGAACCAGTCCTGCTCCTCATCGCAGACGTAGTGCACCGCATGGCCGCCCGCTAAGGTCACACCGGCAGTCCACAGAGGGTAGTCAGGAGCTGGGACTAAGATCTCATCGCCGTTATTGAGCAGGGCGTTCATGGAGGTGGTAATGAGCTCGGAGACACCATTACCGATGTAGACGTCCTCGACGTCAGCGTTCTTGAGGCCCTTCTGCTGGTAGTACTGGGCAATGGCTTTACGAGCCGAGAAAATACCGTTGGATTCGCAGTAGCCTTGGGCGTTAGGCAGGTTTCTCACGACATCGCGAATCACCTCTTCAGGGGCTTCGAAACCGAAGCTGGCGAGGTTACCGATGTTGAGCTTTAAGATGCGGACGCCCTCATCTTCCATGCGGCAAGCTTCTTGGTGGATACGACCACGGATGTCGTAGCAGACGTGATCGAGCTTATGTGATTTTTCAATCGGCTTCATAAAACGATGAACTGGATCGCCGCTTCACGGCCTCTTATGAGGCAAGGCCAGCAATCGCAGTCTCCAATACAAGTGACAGCAGCGTCTGAGGAAACCTAGTTAGTGCGGGTACCCAGAGCCTTTGCTTTGGGCTGCCACACAGATCCGCAGGGCATCGCTTTCAGCCGTGCTAAATCTTCGCAGCGGCGGGTTTTACCGTAAGGGGGTAGAGCCCACAAGGGAGGATAAAGCCTCACCTTTGAGGGTAAGTCCTCACCACCGAGGGGGCCTCGGGCTGGAGCTAACTAAACTTCGACAGACAGTCGACGGCCATTGTAGCACTAGCGTCAGAAGGGGGCTGAGGAAAAAAGGAAAAGACTGTGACTACGGAGGGAATTTCAGGAGTGGGTCAAAAGCACAGTAGCGGCGCCACTTGAGGTGCCTGAGGTGGCAATACCTGAGGTGAGAGCGTGGCGGTGGGAAGTTGGGTAGATGTGTAGGTGGTGTGGTAGGTAGAGCTGTGCGCATACCAGCGATCTTAAGCTCATAATGGCTTGAGGCTGCTCTGGGGGTACGCCCATGCTCTATGGTGATTAGTGCTGCAAGTGGTTGCTTAGAGCTTACCAGCTGGTTTTGCGCGG
Organism: uncultured Succinivibrionaceae bacterium; assembly: GCA_949286015.1. GTDB lineage: Bacteria > Pseudomonadota > Gammaproteobacteria > Enterobacterales > Succinivibrionaceae > Anaerobiospirillum. The sequence continues at coordinate 44,665 of CASEBB010000071.1, forward strand.
CGGAATCACCCTGAGGGATGATATATGACGCTCTGAGTTGAGAGAGCCACCCCCTAGCAACACGATGCTCATGATGCCCATCCTCAAGATTGTGCGGCCATAAGTGCTGACAGCCTACGATGCTGTGCTCAGCACAGCTGTGTGCTACTTACTTCTTATTTTGCCCTTCCATCGTCTCGTCAACAATATGGATTAAGTACACCAGCAGAGCAATAAACGGCACGATAATAATAAGACCAGCAAAAAATTGCAGCATGTTTCCTTCGTTCGGTCATTGCCTAAAGCAGTTGGGTGAAGAGTGTGGTCAGAGGTGCCGACAGCCTATGATACCTTGCTCGGCACAGCTAGGAGCTACTTCTTATTTTGCTCATCCACCATCTCGTTAATAATATGGACTAATTACACCAGCAGAGCAATGCACGGCACGATAATAAAAAGGGCAGCAAAAGTTTGCAGCATGTTTCCTCCGGTTAGCCATTGTCTAAAGCGGCTGGGTGATAGCCATTGCTACATGATTGGAATAGGAAACAAGGCCTACTGTACGGTCGCGTGCAACAGTTAACCTGTGGCCTGCTATACTAGCGACGTAAAACACAGATGCTCTGGAGGCAGAATGGCACGTAAGGTTACCCTGAAGCAGGCTAGTCTTGCTG
>CASEBB010000072.1 GCA_949286015.1 uncultured Succinivibrionaceae bacterium
TGCGGTAGTGATAGGAAACCGCCTTGGTACCGAAAACGGTATGCCAGGTGGTGTGAGAGCCGGCTGCTGACAAGAAAGTCAGCAGCGGCTACTCGATTTTTGTATCGCATAGGAATGCGCTTGGTGCTGACTGTGCGTTTTGTCCGTGTCATGCACAAAGCACGAAAATGGCGGCAGCACATGGCTGCGATGCGCTCTAGCGTGCTCTTGCGGCTTAGGGGGTAAAGCTTATAGCTCTCAGCTTTTATGTGCTGTGCTGCTTACCCAATAGCGCCACTATGGCAAAAGCGTAAGCGCTTGCAAAAGCACACTTTTAGGCTATGCCTAGCAGGGCCGTGCTGGCACGGTCGTGCCTAAGGTACTGGGGAGAGTGGTTGTGTGGCTGTGAGGGCTGGCCTGCTCTGTAGCGGTGTCTCTGTCTCTGTCTCTGTCTCTGGCTAAGGCTAAGGCCGCGCAGCGGTTGGTAATGGCAGTTGCTGCGCTCTTGCAGGTGCAGTGCTGACTCTGAAGTTGTGGGCTAATCGTTGATAGCTGGGCTCGGTGATCGTGCAGACCGCAAGCGTCTGTTGTGCTTAGATTCTGAGTCTCCATTGCTGTGATTTTGCCTGTGCTGCTGTGCCATGGGTTTGTACTTTGGGATGGAGTGGGTTGTAGGGAGTAGGGGCGTTGGTGTTGTTGCTGGTGTGGTGGTGGTGGTGAGCCCTCAAGCTGGGCCTTATGTAGTGGACATACTGCGGAGCTTTTCCTGATAAATAGACGGTTTCTGCTTGAAGCCTAGCCTCTAACGGCCTGTCAGCATACACAGCTTGAGCGAGGGCGTTTTCCCCCCCACTGTTCCTCAAAGTATTTTCCCCCTATGTGATTGGCTTAAAATCGGCCTTTTAGGTTGGTTTAAGCCCCTTGGTGCAGAAACCTGATAAGGATTTGCTCACGCACAAGGAGAAAACGCTCTCGCTTGAGCTGTGCTCTTAATGGTGAGCACTGCGCTTTTGCAAAAAGCACATGTCAGTACCCGCCAGCATGACAGCTAACCTCGCGCTTTTTCCACTTTTCTTGCGCGCCGTAGCAGCTGGTACTGCCCATCCTATCGCTGCTTTATGGCTGTCATCGCCAGATGCCATGTCCCACATGTAGCCTCGTGCTGTACTTTTCCCCAGAAACCCCATAAGCAGACACTTTTGCCTGCAGACTCCCTCGCACCACATGTGCCGCTTGCTACATACTCTCCCGCGCCTACCACACATTTTTTGCGCTCAGCAGCGCTCAAAGCAGGCTTATTCTTGCCATACATCACAATTTTGCATCAAAGTCATAACGCATTAGCGTCAACTGCTTTATATTGTCTTTGTGCACGGGCACAATCTAACCTTAAGCTCAACTGCCAAGCACGGCTCCGTAACATCGTGTGCAGATGCTTGTGCTGTTGAGAATGCATATGGGTGCCTGCTCCGTTCTCTTTGAGTTGTGAGGATTTGTCTACTATGAAGTTAAAGTTTAGCGCTCTGGCCGCTGCGGCGTTAGCTGTCACCATGTTCGCCACGACTGCCGCTGAAGCTGCCAAGATCGGCGTTTCCATGCCAACCCAGTCGCTGCAACGCTGGAATCAAGATGGTTCTAACATGAAGGCCATGTTAGAGCAGTCCGGTCACGACGTCGACCTGCAATACGCCGGTGATAATGACATTCCAACTCAAGTGAACCAGATCGAGAACATGATCGCCGCTGGTAATGAAGTGATCGTGATCGCTGCTATCGATGGTTCGGCCTTAACTGAGGTCTTAAAGGGTGCCAAGGAAAAGAACATCCCTGTCATCGCTTATGACCGCCTCATCATGAACTCCGATGCCGTGTCCTATTACGCCACCTTCGATAACACCAAGGTCGGTCGTCTGCAAGGTCAGTACATCGTTGATGCCTTAGATCTTGATAACAAGACTGAGCCAGTCAACATCGAGTTCTTTACCGGACCAACCGATGACAACAACGTCAACTTCTTCTGGGGCGGTGCCATGGAGGTTTTACAACCATACCTCGACTCTGGCAAGTTAAAGGTTCCATCTGGGCAAACCACCAAGGAGCAATGCGCTACCTTAAATTGGAACCTCGAAGAGGCCCAGAAGCGTATGGAGAACATCATCTCCTCCGTGGGCTATGGTCCTGAGGATACCCCACTGGCTGCTGTTTTAGCCCAGAACGATGCTTGCGCTAACGGTGTGACCAACGCGCTGCTGGCTACCGGCTATGACAACACCAACATGCCAATCATCACTGGTCAGGACTGCGATAAGCCTGCGGTAAAGAACATTGTCCGTGGCTATCAATCCATGTCCGTGTTCAAGGACACTCGTACCTTAGCGCAGCAAGTGGTGAAGATGGTTGACGCCATCGTCAATGGTCAAGAGGTTGAGGTTAACGACACCAACACCTACAACAACGGCACGGGCGTGATCCCATCCTACCTCTGCGAGCCAGTGGCTGCTACCAAGGACAACTACAAGGCTCTGTTAATCGACTCCGGCTACTACAAGGATGATGAGATCTAAGCACACGACCTTAGCTTAAGAAGCCACACTGCCCTGAGAAAAGAACACAGGGCAGGGTGAAGTAAGGCTTACTTAAGCTTAGCGTTTGCCTTCAACAACCTCACTTCACGTGATGCTCTCTTACAAAAGGTTACAGCCCTGCAAAACAACAACAGGCTGTGCAACCGCGTTAGGGGAGAGTATGAGCTGGAAATCACGCGGGAGTGAGGTTATTTCGTTTTGACGGGACAAGAGCAAATCTCAAATCTGACGCTTGCTCTCGTCATTCAAGCAGCAGGGGAAGCACGGAGCAGGTGGTTCTAATGTGGCTCTGAAGTTTTACCCTGTATCCGGTGATAAGCGCGGCGCGTTTATCATCGTGCGTTTCTTGTCTACTTGCTGTTACGGCAGTAACACCTCCTCAAAGCTAAGCGCCCGCATCTTCAGGGCACACTCCAAGGAAGAATAGCAGTTGCGGCTGTGTTTTGTGCCAATTGAGCGTGCACGTGCCCGTAAAGATGAAGCGCTACCGCATAGCTTATGAGCTTTGGTAGCTAAGTGAGGCAGTGGATAAGAAGCGGTGACGCTTGCGGTGTGTGTTATATGGCAGAAGCAAATAACGATGATATCCTGCTGGAGATGCGGAATATCACCAAGCGCTTTGGCAAGGTCACGGCATTATCTGACGTGAACCTCAAGGTCAAGCGCGGTGAAGTCCACGCGCTGGTGGGTGAAAACGGTGCCGGTAAATCTACCCTGATGAACGTCTTGTCGGGTATTTACCCTTTTGGCACTTACGAGGGCGATATCATCTTTGATGGTGATGTTTGTAAGTTCCACACCATTAAGGACAGTGAGGAAAAGGGCATCGCCATTATTCACCAAGAGCTCGCTCTGGTGCCTTTCCTCTCGATTGCGGAAAACCTCTTTTTGGGTAATGAGCGTACCGCTGCCTTTTCCGGTAAGGTCATGGATTGGTCGCGTACTTTTCAACGGGCTAAAGAGCTTCTTGAGCTGGTGGGCTTAAAGGAAGATCCACGTACTCTCATTAAGGACATTGGCGTCGGCAAGCAGCAGCTGGTAGAAATTGCCAAGGCTATTGCGAAGAATGTGCGCCTCTTGATTTTGGACGAGCCAACCGCCTCCTTAAACGAAACCGACAGTAAGGCCTTATTAGACCTGATCGATCGCTTCCGTGCGGAGGGTATGACCGCCATTATCATTTCGCACAAGCTCAACGAGATCTCCTACATCGCTAACACCATTACGGTGATCCGCGATGGTAGCACTATTGAGACCATTGATAACAACAACCACGACGTCTCAGAAGACCGTATCATTGCGGGCATGGTGGGCCGTGCTTTAACAGACCGCTTCCCTAAGCGTGACACTAAGCCAAGCTCTGAGGTGCTCTTTGAGGTTAAGGATTGGGTGGTGCACAATCCTTTAAACGCAGAGCGCTTAGCCTGCGATCACGTCAACCTCAACATCAAGAAAGGTGAAGTGGTCGGCCTCTCTGGTCTGATGGGCGCCGGTCGCACCGAGCTGGCCAAGTCCATCTTTGGTCACTCTTATGGTGTAGGCATCACCGGTCACGTCTATATTAACGGTAAGGAAGTACACCTCAATACCGTGCAGGATGCCATTAACCATGGCCTTGCTTACGTGACGGAGGATCGTAAGGGTGATGGCCTGCTCTTAGAGAGCTCCATTACCATCAACACCACGCTGGCGGCTTTAAACAAGGTCTCTTCACACAACGTCCTCGATAAGGATAAAGAGGGCATGGTTGCTGAGGACTACAGAAAGCAGCTCAACACCAAGTGCTCCAGTGTCCGCCAGAATGTAGGCAACCTCTCCGGTGGTAACCAGCAAAAGGTACTGCTTGCCAAGTGGATGTTTGCCGATCCTGACATCTTAATCTTGGACGAGCCTACCCGTGGTATCGACGTGGGTGCTAAGTACGAGATTTACTGCATCATCAACCAGTTGGTGGCGCAAGGTAAGGCCGTGCTGATGATCTCCTCGGAGCTGCCTGAAGTCTTAGGCATGTGCGATCGCATCTACGTGATGAACGAGGGCAAGATTGTGGCGGAGATGCCACGGTCGGAGGCTTCACAAGAGACGATTATGGCGGCCATTCTGCGCTCTTCAGGTAAGTAAGTGCCCAGCGCAAGGCGCTTGCTCGGTCGTCATTTAGCTTTGGATCAATGAGGCACGCCACCTTTTAGCATTTGCTTTTGCTATCTGAGGTCAGCAAAGCAAACCGCAAGTAAACAAGCTGCAATCAAGTGTAAGCAAGCTGTTACTTGCATGCTGGGTGGACGTAACTTCCTGCTCTTTGTGCGTTGCTGCTGCTTTAAGGCAGATTGGTTGCGGGGCAAAGAGCGCACACCAGAGTGTGCGAGGATTTTTCCATGGATCAATTTCTCAATATCTTAAAGCGCAACTCGCTGTTGCTGGCTTTAATCGTGGTCATGGTGCTCTTTGAGATCACCATTCGTGCAACCGGCCACGGCTCGATGTTCTCCCCATCAAACTTCACCAACATCATCTCTCAAAACTCCTACGTGATCATTTTGGCCGTAGGTATGCTCTTCTGTATCATCGGTTGCGGTAACGTCGACCTGTCCATTGGTTCCATTGTGGCCTTGGTGGGCGCCATTGCCGGTGTGATGATGGTGAACTGGGAGACCAACATTTACCTTGCTATTGCCACCTGCTTAATCGTGGGTATCTTAATTGGCGCATGGCAGGGTTTCTGGATTGCCTACGTTCGCATCCCAGCGTTCATCGTGACCTTAGCGGGCATGATGCTCTTTAGAGGTATGGCTCTGCTGGTATTAGATGGCTTAACCATCTCCCCATTCCCACCAGAGTACTTACGCTACTTCACCTCGTTCGTACCACGCGCTCGTGCCGATGCCTTTGCCATGACCACTGTGATCACGGCGGTAATCTGCATTGCTTATCTGGTGTACGCACTCTACAGCCGCATGAGCAAGATCAAGAAGGGCTATGCGGTAGATGAGACCTCGGTCTTTATCATCACCACGGTAATCATCGAGGCGGCGTTAATTGGTTCGGGCTTATTGCTGGCCAATAACAAGGGTATTCCAGTCATCCTGATTCTGCTCACGATCATCGTGATGGCCTATAGCTTCTACGCTAACAACACCGTTGGTGGCCGTCGTCTGTACGCTTTAGGTGGTAACGAGAAGGCAGCGAAGCTCTCTGGCGTTAACACCAACCGCATCCTCTTTATGACCTATGTCAACATGGGCTTCTTAGCAGCGGTGGCGGCGTTAGTCTGTGTGGCTCGTTTCAACTCGGCTGCACCTACCGCTGGTAACGGCTATGAGCTGGATGCTATCGGTGCTTGCTTCATTGGTGGTGCTTCGGCTTACGGTGGTGTGGGTACCGTTGGTGGCGCGGTGATTGGTGCTGTGTTCATGGGCGTGCTCAACAACGGTATGTCGATCTTAGGTATCGATGCTAACTGGCAGCGTACTGTAAAGGGCTTAGTGCTGCTCTTAGCTGTGGTGATCGATGTGATCTCCAAGAAGCGCGTGAAGCAGTAAGAGTAAGGAAGAGCGAAAGAGCAGAGTAGGGGGCATCCTGTAGCGACGCCACAGGCTGTTGCAGATAGGCAGCCTCCTGTAGCTCCGCTCAGTGTGAGATCGCAGAGGTAAGGCTGGCGGCCTTGAGCTTCTCAAGAGAAGCGCAGGTGGCGGTCACGTGGGAACAAGTGATCTCTAAGTGCCGACTGCAATGAGGATGAGGAGTGCAGGTCACTGCACACCCCTTGAGATCATTGGAGCAGGCACGCTTGAGCCTATCTGCAGATGGGGAATGCCTGTTACCTTAAATGCCGTCAGCGCTGCAGTCAGGTGCTCCCTGATATCGCGCTCCTTGACGTCACTCCCTGACGTCAGGACAGCCACTCCGCCTCTTGGCCACTCTGACACTCTGCCACTCTCCCGCTTTTATCCTTGAGCGTGACAGGGTGGGCATTACCGCCCGTAGCTAACACTTGGAGCTTAAAGTCTCCTGTTCTCACCTTTTTAAGACCTGTGCTGTGGCTGCACCCAGCTCCTAAAGCTGTAGCTGCTGCCAGCGCACAGCACAACTCATTGCATTATTTTCAAGCAAAACCAAGCATTACCAGCTGCCTCTCAGCAGGTGGTCGCACGCTACCAAAGCTCCTCTGGGGCTTTGCCTTTTACGATTATGTGACCGTGCACACAAATTTAGTGAAAATCCCATTTATATCATAGTGTTCACGTGCACGGTTTTGCGCTACAATACACAGCAAGCGATTGAGGTGCCCCACATGGGTGAGTGGGGGAGAGCCAGCGACCAGTAAGTCGGCACAAGTGCAGCTTCACCTTAAGCGCGCTGCTTAGTAGGACAAAAGCCCTGCGCCCTTACCACGATCAAGGCCACGCAGGCGCGAGGATATTTGGCTATGAAGTATTTGTTAGGTGTTGACCTCGGTACCTCCGGCACCAAGACAGTGCTCTTTGATGAGCAGGGCAAGGCCATCGCCGCTCAGACCATTGAGTATCCGCTCTATCAGCCAAAAAATGGCTGGGCCGAGCAAGATCCGCTGGATTGGTATAACGCCGCCGTCAATTCCATTAAGGGGGTCTTAGCGCAATCTCAGATCGATCCGCATGATGTGGCCGGTTTAGCTATTGCCGGTCAGATGCACGGTCTGGTGATGCTCGACCAAGACAACAAGGTGCTGCGCAAGTCTATCCTCTGGTGCGATGCGCGTACTGGCAAGCAGTGTGACGAAATCACTGCGCTGGTGGGAAAGAACCGCCTCATCGAGATTAATGCTAACCCAGCATTGTCGGGCTTTACTGCCCCAAAGATCCTCTGGGTGCGTGAAAATGAGCCTGAGCTCTATGCCAAGTGCACCACCGTGCTCCTGCCAAAGGACTATGTGCGCTTCATGCTCACCGGCGTCAAGGCAATGGAAATCTCTGATGCCTCGGGCACCAACTTACTGGACATCAAGAAGCGTGAGTGGTCGGGTGAGATCTTAGAAAAGCTCAGTATCGATCCATCCCTGTTACCATCATTAATTGAGTCCTGCGCTGTTGCCGGTCACATCACCAAGGAAGCTGCCGAGGCTACGGGCTTAGTTGAGGGTACGATTGTCGCCGGTGGTGCCGGTGATAATGCCGCTGCCGCTTTAGGCACAGGCGTGTGCCGCGATGGGCAAGCCTTTGTGACCTTAGGTACCTCCGGTGTGGTCTTCGCCCACACCTCGCAAGTGTCGATCGACCCATTAGGCCGTGTGCACACCTTCTGCTCGGCTGTGCCTGGCACATGGACAGCCATGTCCTGCACCTTAGCTGCGGGCCTGTCCTTACGTTGGGCCCGTGATGAGCTCTACAGCGGTGAAAAGCAGCAATGCGATAGTGAGGGCAAGGATGTCTACGATCTCATGACCGCGCAGGCGGCCACCGTGCCATCTGGCTCTGACGGCTTAATCTACCTGCCATACCTCATGGGTGAGCGCTCGCCGGTGTTAGACCCAGAGGCCCGTGGTGTCTTCTTTGGTCTGTCGGCACGTCACACCAAGGCGCATTTAACCCGTGCCGTATTAGAGGGCATTACCTTATCGCAGCGTCACAACTTAGAAGTGCTGCATGAGATGAACATCGTGCCTGACACCCTCATCGCTTGCGGCGGTGGCGGCCGTTCCCCATTCTGGCGGCAGATGGTCGCTGATGTCTTAAAGTGCAAGGTCACCACCATTGCCTCTAAGGAGGGCCCAGCTTTAGGTGCGGCTATCTTAGCAGCGGTGGCAGCCAAGATTTACCCAACCGTAGAAGAGGCGGTGGATAAGCTGGTGGTTGCCGGTGCTGAGCACGCGGAGCCACAAGATAAGGAAGAGGCTCGCTACGATGACATCTACAACCTCTACCAGTCGCTCTACCCAACCATGCGTCCTGCTTTCCACAAGCTCGCTACCTTAAGACAGAAGCTTGAGGGTGAGCAGGTGCCTGCCTATAAGGACGTGTTCTCGGTCGAGTTTGAGCGCTTTGGTAAGGTGGTGCCGAATGTCGACACCGACACCGTAACTCGCCTCTTAGAGCAGCTGCCTTGCCCTGAGAGTGCGGTCACCTACGTGCCAAGTGAGCCAGTCTTAGAGACTCCTGAGCTCATGGCTGACATGCAGGATCGCGTCTTTGGTGGCTTACCAATCCAGATTGGCTACTGCTCTGGTCACAGCCGCACCTTAAATGCCCTTGAGTATCACCGCAACTGCGAGATTAACATCGTGGGTACGGATACGCTCTTTATGCTGGCGCCAATGAGTGCCATTAAGGACGGCATTGCCGACACGCAAGCGGTAGAGACCTTCTTCTGCCCTAAGGGGACGGCAGTGCAGTTCTACGAGACGACGCTGCACTATGCGCCAAGCCATGTCACGGAAAAGGATGGCTTCCGTGTCGCAGTGGTCTTACCTCGTGGCACCAATACGGACAAGCCTGCGCATATTGATGCAAAGGGCGATGCCGAACCTGGCTATTTAACGGCCAATAACAAGTGGTTACTGGCGCACAAGGATAGCCCAGAGGGGCGTGGCCACATTTCTACCGGCGTGCTCGTAGGTGAGAATGTGACCTTAACCAAGTAGGTTGGGTAGGGGTAAGAGTAAGCTCCACGCTAAGAAAAGAAGAGCAAAGCAAAGCAAAAAGGAGCAACAAGGAGCACAAGGAAGTAGGGGCAGGGGCAGGTGCATGTGCTGTGGGGACTACGGTCAGCAGGCCGCCAGCAACTGACTGTTCTGAAGCGGAGTGTGTGGCCCGCACAGAGTACATGCTGCAACCATCAAGGCAGCATGCTGTTGGGGTGGGGGCCACAACACAACCTATAATCACCAAAAAACTAAAGCTCCGCGCTAGTAACAGGGCAGCTATTGCTGGACTCTACACCACGCAGTTGCACTTACTTCCTGCTTACTTGTACTTCCTGCCTGCATGCAGGCAGGCTTGCTTGCCATCTGGCGCTTGCGCTTGCATGTGCGCTTACTCTTACCTTTGTCCGCCTTGTTTGCACTCCTGCAACACCTTTGGCCTCATCTTGAGTGTTTGCTGGTAAAGCCCAGCTGTACCGCCTCTGCTGCTTAAACAAATACACACAATGAGCACAGAAGCGCTACAGGCGGGTAAAGAGCCTCTCTGCTCAGTAAATTGTGTGCACGCACACAAAAAAGAGCAGCCGTGCTACTTAGCGCAGCTATATACCCCACTCCAGCGTGGCTAGCCACCTCAAGAGTGCAGCCTAAAGCAGATAAATTAGCCAAAAATCAAGTAGCAAGGTGACGCAATAAAGACGGCGCTTACCGCGCAAGGAGCACGGCCGCAAGGGCTCTGAAATTGTTCTTTTGTAAACGCTTGCGCTAACGCGCGTGTCTTGTGCCACTAAAGCAGCAAACGCCTCCTTACAGGCGGTTATGCTTGATGCTGCAAGTGAGACTTTTTGGCAAAAATACCTAAAAGATTTGATGTAGATCATGTTTTTTGGTGTTGGCTCTGTACTCTGCTTTTTTCGGTGTTACAATTTTTGTTAGTGGAAAGTGAACGTAAACGTTTGCGCTAAGTCGAAACAGCGATTAAGCCTAACGTCTACGCTCAGTTGCTTGCTTAAGTTTTGCTGATAAATAAGCAGAAATTCTGCTAAGATAGCAGCAAGGCTTAAGAGCCTTTAAAGTAAAAGTTGTGTGGTGCAAATGTACACGAGCACAGCACAACTTTGCTGTAAGTCGCGCTCACTTATGTAGGACTGTGAGCGCAGATAAGGCCTCAGCTGCGGCGCTGACCTGATTCTGCTTTTGGAGATCTGTTTCTCATGGAAATGACCAATATCCCTGATGCCAAGCTGGGCATTATTGCTGTTTCGCGTGACTGCTTTATTCGCACTTTATCTGAGCGTCGTCGTCAAGCCATTGTGGCTGAGGCGAAGCAGCAGGGTGTAGAGCTGTGCGAGATCACCACCGTTGTGGAGAATGAGAAGGACGCCCAAAAGGCTGTCGCCGAGGCTCAGGCTGCTGGTTGCAATTCCTTAGTGGTGTTCTTAGGCAACTTTGGTCCTGAGACTCCTGAGACCTTAATTGCTCGTTTCTTTGATGGCCCATGCATGTTCGTGGCTGCTGCTGAGGAGACTGGCAACGACTTAATCGATGGTCGTGGTGATGCTTTCTGCGGCATGCTCAACTGCTCCTACAACTTAGGTCTGCGCAAGCTCAAGGGCTTTATCCCTGAGTACCCAGTGGGCACCGCCGCTGACATCGTGAAGATGATTAAGGAATTTGAGCCAGTGGCTCGTGCCTTAATTGGTCTGTCTTCCTTAAAGATCATCACCTTTGGCCCACGTCCACAAGACTTCTTTGCTTGCAACGCTCCAATCAAGGGCTTATACGACATTGGCGTTGAGATTGAAGAGAACTCCGAGTTAGACCTGTTAGTGGCTTACCGTCAGCACAAGGGTGACTCCCGCATTGCTGGCGTCGTTGCTGACATGGAGAAGGAGTTAGGTAAGGGCAATACCTACCCAGATCTGTTAGAGCGTATGGCTCAATTCGAGCTGACCTTATTAGACTGGGCCGAGCAGCACAAGGGTTCGCGCAAGTATGTGGCCTTTGCTGACAAGTGCTGGCCAGCTTTCCCTGAGGAGTTTGGCTTTGAGCCTTGCTACGTGAACTCGCGTTTAGCTTCCCGTGGCATTCCAGTCGCTTGCGAGGTTGATATCTTTGGTGCCTTATCCGAGTTCATCGGTGCATGCGTGACCAAGGATGCCGTGACCTTACTGGACATCAACAACTCGGTGCCTGCTGACATGTACGAGCAGAGCATCAAGCCAAAGTTTCCACAGTACCAGTTAACTGATACCTTCATGGGCTTCCACTGCGGTAACACCCCATTCTGCAAGCTCAATCAGGACTGCAACTGCGACATGGCCTGCGGTAAGATCAACTACCAGATCATTCAGCACCGCTTATTAGAGGCTGGTCGTGATGAGCCTGATTTCACTCGTGGTACCTTAGAGGGTGATATTGCTGCCGGTCCAATCACCTTCTACCGCTTACAGACCACTCCAGACACCACCTTACAGGCTTACATTGCCGAGGGTGAGGTCTTACCAGTGGCTACCCGTTCGTTTGGTGGTATCGGTATCTTCGCTATCAAGGAGATGGGCCGCTTCTACCGTCATGTGCTGATTGCTGATCGTTATCCACACCACGGTGCTGTGGCTTTCGGTCACCATGGCAAGGCTCTGTTTGACGTCTTCACGATGCTGGGCATTGCGAAGATCTCTTACAACCAGCCAAAGGGCGTGCTGTACAAGACCGAGAATCCATTTGCCTAAGATTAGTAGCAGCGTCAGCTGCTTAATCTAAGGGAGAAAAGCGTGGAGTAGGGGAACCTGCTCTGCGCTTTTTGCTTTTTAGGGCGTAGCATGTAACATGTGGTGGTTGTAATGGGGCGGTGCTGCTGTCATTATGTGCGCGGCGGCAGCAGCAATGACGCCAGCGCTGTGGCGGTCATGTCTTGGTGATCATTTGGCCGCAAGGGATTTACTGCTGACACAGAGGTCTATGCGCTTGCCTGCATCACACCCAGAGCGCACGCTGAGCACGCGCAAAAGTGCATGCAGAGCACACATAACACCTTAGGGGAGGTGTTGTGAGGCTAATGGCCTTGTGGCGCTGGAAGAGCGCTTTTAGGGGCTTGGAGTGAGTCTGTCGGAGGCAAAGGCGTGCGGCGACGCTACCTCGTAGGTTAGCGCAGATAGGCCACAGGCTCTGCACACAGCCTAAAAGGCGCTCTGTGCTTACGAGACAGACTTGGGCTGCATCGCCTTGAAGAGTGCAGCATTGCAGCTAACTGCCGCTCAAGATAGCTCTCAAGGTAGTGAGGGCATTTCCCCTTGTGTGAGCAAAGCTACTTGCCAGTAACCATCCTTCCTTAGAGATACATCGCGGTAGCGACGCTTGCTGATGTTTATCGGAGTTATTGCCATACGGTGGCAATCACTCTGCGCCCATCGATTCATACTGATGCGCTGTGCTTGCTTGCGTGCAAGCTCATAGCAACTCTGCAGGAACAAGGAAAAATGCCCTCAAATGAGTTATGCCCGCAGTACTGAGCAGGATGAGGAAACCAGATCCGCAAGGTGTTTGCCCACGGTACTGCCACGCACACACAGCAGTGTTGCGCTTGCCTCTTAGTGCCCTTTGTCCATGCACCTTGCGCCTTGTGTTTTCTTGGGGGTGGTAGCGCCACTGCCGTGCCCTCGTGCCTGTGTTGTAGTGCACACTTTTCTGTTGTGCATTTTTAGCAACAGAATGGCTTATTTTTGCCAGCCATTGCCAAACAGCGTGCTATACTGTGCACTTATGGTGTGCACAGGTGTTATCTTCTCTAGCGAGCTGCACAGGGACAAAACCACTCACCGCGCCACTCACCACTATCAGTTCCAGCACCGCCCCCAACACAGGGGCCAATGCACTAGCGCTTACCAAAAGTTGTGTCCGTGCACAATTCTGCTATCGTATTTGCGACTTTGGGCGCATTTTTAGGATCACAAGCTAGCTTTTAGGCTGTAAGCTTGCTATCAATAAAGTATGGTAACGCGCTCTTTTAGGCGCCGGTTTTTGCAACAGACTGTGCCCGTGCCCATTTGATGTGGAAGGGGTAGCGTCAACCATTACCACTTACCACTGTAACTAAAGATTTAGTCCTGAAATTCCTCTCATCACAGCAGAAAGCAGGCTTTAGCCACAGCTATCTTTCCCGCGTAGTGGGAGCGCGCGGTGCTTTGGCACCAGAGCATGGTTTGGGGACGCTCTATTGAGACAAGAGGCGGCGCTTGCTCCTAAACTCGTGGGAGCCGTGGCGCTGAGGATTGATGAAAGTCACTGTTAAAAGCTTAGCGCAAGCTGCAGGCGTGTCTCGGGGTACCGTCGATCGTGTGCTCCACAATCGCGGTGCAGTCAAGGAAGATGTTGCCAAGCGAGTACGCATGCTGGCCAAAGAGTTAGGCTATGTGCCTAATCGTGCTGGCCGCGCGCTGGCTGCTTACAAGACTCCAATTAAGATTGGTGCCCTGATGCCAAGTGTCGGCAATGCTTTCTATCAGGAGATCATGGAAGGCATTAACGCGGCGCAAAATGAGTTTCTCGATTTGGGCTTAGAGGTGGTGCTGCGTGAGGTCGAGGGCTTTGATGAAAAGGTGCACCTCGATTCCATTGACTACCTGTTAGAGCAGGGCTGTAAGGGCTTATGCCTCGCCACGGTGAATACCGACTTAGTGCGCGATCGCATTAACGAGCTGCACGATCGGGGCATGCCGGTGGTGCTACTTAACACTGATATCGAGAACACGCGCCGTCTGTGCTACGTGGGCTCAGATTACCTCACCGCAGGTGCTACCTGTGCTGGCATGCTGGCTCTTACCCGTCAGGATAAGCTGCATATTCTCATTGTCACCGGCTCGCGTCTGATCTTAGGTCACAACCTGCGTATTAAGGGCTTTGAAGAAGAGCTCAAGCGGCAGCAGATTGATTACGAGATTGTGGATATCGTTGAGAGCTTTGACTCGGATATCCGCTCGCAAAAGGTGACTTTCCAGATGCTGCAAGAGCATCCGGATATCAACTGCGTCTACATTGCCGGTGCGGCAGTGCAGGGCGTAGGTGCTGCCTTGATTGCTAATGGCAATAAGGACATTTTTGCCATTGGCTTTGATGAGCTGTATTCGACGAAGCAGCTGGTAACGGCGGGCATTATTAAGTTTGTGGTGTGTCAGCAGCCACAGCGTCAAGGCTACCACGCGATTAAGCGCGCTTATCAGGCGGTGGCGGGACAGCTGGGGACAGAGGTGCCTGACTTTATTACGGACACCATTATTAAGATCCGCGCCAATCTTGACATGAGCTAAGGCGCTTAGCTGAGGGCAGGGTACTTCTCTAGGGGCAAGGGGTGAGAGCACGAGCTCTCACTCATGGTTACAGGACAGCCGACAGCCGCCTTTACGCTTTACGCTTAAGGAGCGATCTGAGGTGCGTTGCTCCACATCGGGGCTATTTTGCGGTTAACCGCAGGCAGATCATTAGGTGGTGGTGGTAATGGCACACCCACGAACCTAAGAGTGAGCCGCGCAACTTAGAGCGTCATAACCGCATCCCTTATGGTGATTTAAGATGCCAAAACAGGCTTGTAATCTCCTAAGCTTAACTTGCTGCACTAATCCTCAGGGGTATGGCCGCACACCATGAGCACCATAAAGCCATGGTGTTCTTAAGATCGCGGTTATGGGGTAAGGAGAGGTGTGCCTTTAGGGAGCTTTAGGGTAAAGCCCAGCTCCGGCGGAAGAGCAGAGCCTTGTGTGCTGTGCCCAGTCGTGCGGGCGGAGCCGCCGCTGCGTGCGGGGGGTATTCTGCGTGGTGATGGTGCGGTGCGGCGCTGCCAAGATAACAGCGCCGCGCAGGGGAGCAGCTAACAGCGCTTGCGGCCATGCAGACAAGCGCTGCGCTGCTAATTAGTGCCTATAAGACTGCGGTCAGGGACATGTGGTTTAGTACACGTGCAGCGCTTGCCTAGGTAAGTGTGGCTCGTGATACATGCGCGACGAGTGAATGAGCAGCTGGGTGATCTCACCCTTGCTCGTCAGACGTATCGGCAGGAATGGCCAAATGTTGGTGCCACTGCTCACGTACATCTCCATGGTATCGCTAAAGCGGTACATGCCTGGATAGTACGTAAAGTGCTTGACGCCTAAGACGGTGCCGATGACGTGAGCAGCATTGCCCAGAGTATTGCCCGTGAGCATGAGGTTGATATTGTGCCCCGCGATATCCTGATACTTACGGGAGAAAGCGGCCGAGTTTGACAGCAGCAGACTAAAATCAGCTTCTGTAAACTCTGGCGAGCTGAGCGTGGCCACCAGCTCCTCGTTCTCCGGATCTAACAAGTGCGCATTCTCGACCTTGTTAGCAATACCAGCAATGCACAGGTTCTGGTCACCAAAGTGCACATTGGTCGTCTCATTGGTCAGAAACATAAAGTTCTGACTCTTGTAGATATCAAGGAAGCTATCAAGGATGTAGTGGCTGATCTCCTCACCCACCACGATATACACTCCCAAAGGTGCCGCAAGGCGGAAGAGGGGATATAAGCGTGGACGTGCCAACTCTAAAGAGCTGGTGGTCAGATTGCCGTTGACGACAATCATGTCAGGGTGCAGCTGCGTCACCTTGCGCACAATGTTGGTTAAGCGCGCCTGTGGATTGTAAGCGCCAATGTTGAGGTCAGAGAGCATCACAATCGTGAGGCCATCAAACTTCTCGGGCACATCAAGGCTTACTACGACAGTATTAACCGAAGGTAGGCTCAGCGCTTGAAATGAGCTGTAACCGGAGACCACAGCCAGCACAAAGAAGCATATCGCCCCCACCTGCTTGGTGAGCTCTTTGAGGCTTAAGCGGTGATACCATGCCTTGGTGTGCACCGCGCCATCAGCTAAGCGGTAGCCATAATCACCGCCTTGATTTGGCTGATCGATTTCATCAGGGATGTCGATAGGGATGTACTCGCCATCGTAGTGATAGCCCTTACCTAAGGACTTAGTCTCCTCTAACAGCTGGGCGGCCAATGTGTCTTGCATGGTGCTGTGGCCGTGATGCGCCGCCGCGTACACCGCTTGAGCCTCACGTTCAATGAGCTCCTCTTCATCGGCGCTGTTCTCCGGCTCTTTCTCATTGATACTGGAGGCTTCCATCCACGCATCACCAAAGTCCGAGAGGGCATTGGCTTGCACAGATTCATGCTTGTGATACAGGGCGCCGCTTTTGCTGCGGTGACGGTAATCTAAGCGGTCATAAATCGAGGTATCGACTACCGAGCGCTGACCATTGCTGTCAGTAAAGATGATGTGGTTGCCGTTGCCACTTGACCAGCTGACGGAGTAGCTCGCCTCTGGCGGCAGCTGTGAGAGCTTCAGACGAAACTCAACGTAATTGTCACCATCAGCCCAGTAAGGCAAGCCCTTTTTGTGGGTACGCATACGCCGCTCAAGGCGCTGCTTGTCCTGTAAGGTGATTTCTGTCAGCAGCTCCGCATTGAGCTCTTGCGCCTCTTGCTCCGCTAAAGAGTGCGCACCATAGGCCGAAGCCACAACGTGTGGTTGCTGCTTGTCTGCATTCTTCTCGGCGCGTGCTGCCTGCTCCGGCACAAAGGAGCCAGACATAGTGCCGGAGAGGCCCTTGCCCTTACCACGTGAGGTTAAATGCAGGGCTTGACTGACATTGCTGGCAGCAGCCTTGACTGTGGCGAGGACACTGCCATGAGCAGTACCTTGAGTGTTAGCAGTGGCAGAGTCTGCCGCACTGCTCTTGTCCGTAGTCGCAGCTGTAGAGTTAAACGTAGAGGCCGAGCTGTTAGCATTGTCATTAAAGCTGGCAGTGGCCTTAGTATCACTGCTGGTAGCAGTTTGATTGTGCTTGTGACTGGCGACTAACACTGGCGCTAAGGCTGCGTCGGCAAAAGAGTTGCCAAAGTCATCCTCGTTATCGAGGCCGTAGGCGCCCAGCGCTAAGCTGTAAGGCTTACGCCACAGCTGGGAGGTATAAAAGCGCGCAAGATTGGCGCTTAAGGCGTCAGGAACAGCTTTTACGGTGCGGGCTACGGCGCTTAAGCGCTGGCGCAGCGACAGGTGCGGGCTGCTCTTGTTAGCGGTAGTGGTGCCTTTTGTCTGCTGCTGGCCTTTGCCGTGGTGCCAAAAGAGAAAGCGTAACTGCTTGTAGCCACGACGGCTAATCAGAATGAGGGCAATGATCAGAGCCAGCGGTAAGCAGAAAGCGGTGAGATTGACGAGGTAGGTGGTGATGTAGAAAAAGACAGGATAAATGGTGATGTCGTAGTTGTCGCCCAAATATAAGAGAAAGAAGTGCGAGGTCGTCAGCAGGGCGAGAGCGGTCGTGAGGAGCAGGCGCAGACCAATGCGTAAAGAGGTCAGACAGTATAAGGAGAAAAACACCAGCCAAGCGATGATGAAAACCAGAGTGCAGAGCGGCAGAGATAAGGACATGTGTATCCTCTGGGTGTGAGATCTGGGCTATAGTGCTACCCAAGTACGGTTGGAGTACTTGAGGATAGAGCACTGGTGCTGTGACTGCTGCTCTGCAGCAAGTAGGTAGGGGGTGGTAAGTAAGAGAGTGCTGGTATTTAAAGCGTTAAGCGGATGGGGGTAACGCCTAACTTGCTGGCAGCTTGGTTTCTACGTATTGAAAGCGTAGCTGTGACTTAAGCTGAGGATGATAGTGGTAAAGGCAAGGACGCAAAGGCAGCTGTGTGGATGGTGCTTGAGAATGCGGAGCCTGTCTTACCATGTCTTACCATGTGTGGGGAAGAAGTGGTGCCTACCAGATGAGGCGGAAACAATGGTGAACGACTTTGCGCTAATGTCGGCCTAAATTGCACGCGAACTATGTAGGATAAAAGCGATAAACAAGCTGTTTGTCTAGCCTTGTAAACGCTTACATAGCATGATCACAGTATAGATCTTTAGGGCGCAAATGCAAACGAAATCATTCACTTTGCTGGTAAAAGTACTGTATAACCATTGCAAAAATCACGCAACACCTTGCTTGAGGCAGATATTTATCATGTTTTTTGCGTTTACTAGGTAATGCATAAGCGTTAGTAAAAAGCACAGTGGTAATGGGCTTTTGTGGTCAGTGGCTAGTAAAGAAACGGCTAAAATAAGGCGTTTGGTGAAAAGTAGTGGGCAAATTGTGCTTTTGTAGCAAGTGCACAGCAAGTGCACGGCGTGGTTGTATGGTGCAAGAAAAGCAAAGGCACGCAAGAGCAGGTGCGACAAAGCAGATATGACAAGGGATGTGCGGCAGA
Source organism: uncultured Succinivibrionaceae bacterium (assembly GCA_949286015.1). GTDB lineage: Bacteria > Pseudomonadota > Gammaproteobacteria > Enterobacterales > Succinivibrionaceae > Anaerobiospirillum. Next base: position 18,455 of record CASEBB010000072.1, read on the forward strand.
CAGTTTTTGTGAAGTTGGCAGGGTGGTGAGTAAGAAAATGGCGGCAATATGGGGAAGGAGTTGGAGCAAGGGAGCAGGTGCTGCCCATAAGGGGGCATTGCTCATAAGAGCAGTGAGCAGCAAGAGTGCGCGCAGGTGAGGAACAACGAAAGACTGGAGATTCAGTGGGCGGGAGAAACGCTATCTCCGAGGCAGTGCTGTGAGCCTTGAGCTGGCGGCTGCTGCCACAGACTGCTTTGTACGCGGCGTTGTGCCTGAAGAGCACCGACCGTGAGGAGGTCTGGGATAATTTTGGTCAAGCTGATAAACACATGGTTTATGGGCATGCATCAGACTATCTCGAGGTAACACTTGAGCACAATTTAGTTTACTGGGGTCAGTAGAACCCCAGACACAAGCCCTTTTACCACAAGTGAGAGTGGCCTTTTAGCTAAAATTGCGGCTCGAATCTCCCACTAGACCTCCTCACGGTCGGAGAGCAATTTTAAAGTGCAGCAGTGAGGTGCGTGCCTTATGGTGCTCGGTGTCCTACTGAGGGCTCTCGCGAGAATGTGGTGCGTTTTGGCGGCCGGTGCAGCTTAAGCTGTGCTGCTTTAGCAGTGAGGGCGCGGTGTTGTGGAGATGTTGGCAGGCGGGGGTAGTAGAAGTGGCAGGCGTGACGGGAGTGTAGTGAGTTGAGCTGCTGCGCAATAGGGAGTGTTAGATAGTGGTAGGGAGTGGTAGGAATTTGCGGTTGCTAAGCAGCGTAGCACCATTAATAGCTGCGAATTAAGGAACCAGTGGCAATGCTGCGCAGCTCATGACGGCCGTTTTCTTTACGCAGTAAGACCCCACCCTCACTAAAAGTGGCCTTGTCGCATGGTCCTGGAAAAGTACGTTTGAGCGAACCGGTCTTGCTCGAGCGCAGTTCGACTTTGCCGCTACGCATTACCAACAGTACCAGCTCTTCATCGGCGTCATAGTCGCCGTCGCTGATATTACTACCAAAAGTGCGAATCAGGGAGCCGGTCTTGTCATTGCGCAGTTCAGCGCGGCCGTTTTTGATGATCAGAGCCATGAGCTTCTCCTCGGTGAAATGATGGCTAAGCGCAGCTTGACGCTGTTATGAGTGATTGTAAGCACTTACAGTTCAAGAGCCAAGCACTGCTGCTCATGGTGCTGCTACAGGGGCGGGTGCTGCTTGCGTTATGGGCATTGTCTTACCTTGAGGTAACACCATCCCAGATCACAGGCGTGGTCGTAGGCACTTGCGCAGGCCTCCAGCTACTTAAGAAGCACCATCTACAGCCACCACCACAATCACAACCACCATCACCCTCAGCACCATCACCGCCCCTTCATTCTCCTGTACCCACCACATAAAAGCAGTCCCTGCCCAGAGAGTTTTAGCTCAGGTAATTACTGCCTTGGGCGTAAATGCCGCATAAACAAGCGCTTTTTAGCATCTGGGGCGGGCGCTGCCACCTTGCTGTTTTTGCTCTGGCCACAGAGATAGAGAGAAATAGGCAAACAGAAGAGAGAATTTAGAAAGTTTTCTGGCGGCGCTTTAGCGATAATGGCGCCATCAAAAAGGAGCTCCCGCCATCCCATCACCGAGGAGAGCATGGATCTTCATGGGTGGTGGACGCAATGAGTAAGTACAGTCTGCCTCGGGGTAGCTGTCAGGAAAACCTGCGGAGCTTTGCTTAGGAGTTTTCGATGCGTCCTTTTACCTACTATTCGCCAACCAAGCTGATTTTCGGTTTAGATTGCATTAAGGATCAACTCAGCGCAGAGTTAAAGCGCGTGGGTGCCACCAAGGTGCTCGTAACCTACGGCGGTGGCAGCATCAAGCGCACTGGTCTCTATGACAAGGTGCAGGACGAGTTAAAGGCTGCTGGTTGCCAAGTGTTTGAGTTAGGCGGCATTGAGCCAAACCCACGTGTGACCTCGGTCGACAAGGGCGCTGCCATCTGCAAAGAGAACGGCGTGGACTTAGTGCTGGCTGTCGGTGGCGGCTCGACCATGGATGCCTCCAAGGCCATTTGCGCTGCTGCTTGCTATGACGGCGCTGCATGGGATCTGGTCTTAGACAGCTCCAAGATCAATAAGGCGCTCCCTCTGTTCACCATCAACACCATTGCCGCTACCGGCTCTGAGTATGATTCTGCGGGGGTGATCACCAACTTAGACACCAAGGAAAAGCTGCCAATTGGTAGCCCACTCTTATGGCCTGTGGTGTCTTTCCTTGATCCAAGCCTGACCTACTCGGTACCTACCAATCAGACCGTGGCTGGCAGCTGCGACATCATCTCTCACTTCTGTGAGACTTACTTTGTGCGTCGTTTAAGCCCAATTGCGCAGGGGTTAATTGAGGCTGCCTTAAAGACCGTAATCAAGTACACCCCAGTGGCTATGGCTGAGCCAGAGAACTATGAGGCGCGCTCCAAGTTGCTGTGGACGAGCACCTTAGGCTGCAATGGCTTTGCGGCTTTAGGTAACGATCCAAGCGCATGGCCTTGCCACGGCATTGAGCACGAGGTGAGCGCCTACTACGACATCACCCACGGTATTGGTCTGGCCATTATCACCCCACGCTTACTGCGCTACTTCCTTGAGAAGGATCAGGGCTTAATGCCACGTTATGTGGACTTTGCTACCAACGTTATGGAGCTCAAGCGTGAAGACTTTGGCTCTGATGCGGAGTTAGCCGAGGCTGGTATGGTGAAGCTTGAGGAGTTCTACCGCAGCATTGGTGTGCCAGAGAACTTAAGCACCTTTGGTATTACTGATGAGTACTTCGAGGCTATGGGCAAGCACATAGACTCGCACTGGATGGCGCCGTTAAAGGCTTTTGTCGTCCCATTTGAGGTCTCCGATGTGGTCGAGGTCTTAAAGCGCTGCTTATAGTCACCAGCTGCGCTCTGGGTCTTACGCTGGTAAGGGCAAAGCTAGAGGCAGGGACGCAAAGTCCCGTGTGGGTTCAGGGCAAAGACCACGACAAAAGCTTTGAGTTACCTCCTGTTCTGACCGTGAGCGCAGCTAAAGCTGCACTCCCTTTTCCAATGTAGGCGTAAGGCAGGCTTACGCCTGCGTTCAGGATTCTTTACCGCATACGTGGCTCCTGTCCCCAGAAAGCGTGCAGAAGCGCCACAGGACAGGAACAGTAACCCACGTGTGAGCTCGTAGTTGGCTCCAGACGAGCTCGGTGTCTGCACCTGCGATCTGGTGAGAGGAACAGTACGTAACGTTGCCTCTAACGTTGCCTCTAACGTTGGCGCTAACGTGGCGTGCTGCTTTTAGTTAAGCAAGAGAGTGCCAGATCTCAAGGCGGACACATTGTCTTGCTGCCCGCAATGGCCTGAGGTGTGATCCGGTGTAAAGAGGTCGCCCGCTCCGCAAAGCCGTATTCACGCAGCAAGGTAGGAGCCCCCTATTTTCCCATTTCAGTCTGTGTTTCAGTCTGTAAATCTGATGCCATGATGGCAGCAAGCTGTGGCATCTCCTTTTCCTCTGCTCTAAGACCAGTGCGTCTCCTGCGCTGTGAAGTCTGCTCGGTGTTGCTTACAAGAGTGCATCCCACCGCAGCTAAAGGAGCAGTAACGCTTAGTGTGTGCATAGCCGTAAGTTGGGAGAGCGCGTTGCTCTCCGGTAGGGAGCTCAGCGCTCTGCGGTAGTAGAGCAAAGAACAGCGAGGTGTGCGTATGCAGAAAATCAAGCAGATGTTTCTGACTGCAGTAGGTGCTGTGGCTTTAATCTGCGCCGCTGTGGCCTCCTCTGCATCTTCTGCCTCTGCTCAGGCCGCTGATCTCAATGCCGCTGTGGTGTATTTCTCCTTGGAAGCACAACCAAGACACGCCGCAAGAGAGTGTGCGTACCAATGCGCAAGGCACAGCTAATGTCATTGCCGCTGAGCTCAACGCTCCTGTGCTGGAGATTCTGGTCAGCGACACCTATCCCGACAATTATGATGGTGTTGTCGCGCAAGCCCAGCAAGAGCAAGAAGCGCTGCGCTTAGTGGGCTTAAAGAGCGATCCTGATGTTAGTGCCTACGATACGATCTTTGTGGGCTTCCCTGTGTGGGGCGGCACTTACCCGCGTGCACTTGCCTCATGGCTACATAACCACGATTTTACGGGCAAGGATATCTATGTCTTTACCTCGCACATGGGCTCCGGCTTTGGGCAGAGCGTCGAGCGCATGCGTGCCGAGTTTCCACAGCTTAATGTTGAGCCTTTGGTCGCGCGCTTACAGCGAGGATAGTGCTGAAACAAAAGCGCAAGTACAACGCGCTTTAGCGCCAATTGCGGCACAATAGACGCGCTGCTAACCCTTGCCACAGCAGCACAGTGCTACAGCACAACAGATTTTGTCTTTTCATGGTGAGCACAGCGGGAGATCTGACTTTGGTACAAGAGTCAGCAGTCCCCTGCAAGGCTGTCAACTTAAGAGCTCTTAGGAGCTTAAGAGCTTAAGTTGCAGGCAGCAATGAGGGCGCAGTGCGTGAGCACGGCGTAAGCAATGTGCGGAGCGCTCACTACTGTTATTTGTTTAGTGTGGAGAGCCTTATGAGTATTTGGCGTCATGGTGTCGTGGGTGCTGTATGCGGTGCCCTGTTGTTGGGTGCTACCGCTTTAACCAACGCTGCGTTAGCCGCAGCCCCTCAAAATACGGCAGTGGTCTATTACACCCTGTTACACAACCGCTTAGAGGGCGATGAGAACGGTGTGGGCAAAACGCAGCGTGTGGCTATGGCCGTTGCGGAGCAAACCGGCTCGACCTTAATGGAGATCAAGAACACCACCAAGTACCCAGCCACCTATGGTGAGACCATTGATATCGCCAGTGACGAGCTGGATAACGAGGTCAAGCTGCCAATGGCGGCACCAGTGGATGTTACGGCCTATCAGGAGATCTACGTGGGCATGCCTTGCTGGTGGAGCAGCTACCCACGCGTCTTTGCTACTTGGTTTGAGTCGCAAGACTTCTCCGGCAAGACCATCTACGTCTTTGTCACCGATGGCGGCAGCCGCTATGGCCGCATCATCCAAGACATGCAAGAGGCCTTACCTGACAGCAAGGTGGTGCCTTTCTTTGAGATTAACGATAGCACCCTCGATGACTTAACTGATGAGGAGTTAAGCCAAGAGGTCAAAGAGGCCTTAGACGCTCTCTAATCTCTCAGATTCCTGTACTCAGCTTTTTAGCTGCAATCAAACGAGCATACGATGGAGCCCATGCAGGGAACACTGGTAAGTGGTGTGACCGGTATGGGCTTTTTTGTGGCATGCTTCTTTTGTGCGTCATAACAGTGCAAAAGCGCTTATCTTTGCCCTCTAAGCGTACTCTAAGTCTGAACATGCATGCTAAGCTTAGGCGCCAGCTGCTCTTTGGTGGAGCATCATGACTTTGGTCTGGGCTCTCTGCTCGCTACTCTCTTTATTTAAGAGCACTGGGGCAACGCTATAAGTGGCATTATCCCGTAAAGAGCCACGCTTCGCTGTGGTCAGAGGCTGTGTTGCGTATACGGGAGTGCTTGCTCAGTTAGGTTTTCAGGGTTTGTTTATGCCGACTTCATCAGCATCAGGTCACAGCAAGCAAAGCAGCAACAACAATGTAGCTGCTACTTCGGCGGCGGTAGAAGAGACGATTACCGCTGTGAGCACGGATGATCAGGGTAAGACTACCGTCGAGCAAGTAAAGGTAGTCGAGGGCAAGTTAGAGCCTAAAAGCAAGCGCTCGTCTGTCCTCAAGCCACTGCTTACGGGTATGTTGGTGTATGCGCTGCTGTTAATGTGCTTTGCACACCTCTTTGTAGTGCATGCCACCCCAGTTGTTTGGCACGAGATTACGGGCCTTGCGGTCTTGGTCGTGGTGATGGTGCACGTGGTGCTCTTGCGCTCGTTCTTTAGCTTTGTCGGCTCGCAAAAGGCTCCGGTCTTTATCTACCGCGATATTGTGCTGCTCCTCTTAGCCCTTTTCTTTATCGTGTCCATGATCAGCGGTATTGCCTTCTCTAAGGTGATCTTTAGAAACTGGCTGACCTTTCCTGGTGACCGTGCCATGTGGCGTAATGTTCACGCTTTTGCCACGTCGTACTTACTGCTGCTTATTGGTATGCACTTAGGCTGCTACCTCAATAAGTTCTACATCTGGTTAAGTGAGGGCTTAGCACCACTGATCTTAGGTAAGGCCTATCAGCAGTTGCCACAGGATATGGCCGAGGCGGTAAAGCGTGCAGAGACCTTAAGTAAGGCTGCCAAGAATGTGCGCTTAGCTCTGAGTGTGGGCTTAGGCCTCATGGCTATCAATGGCTTGTACCAATTCTTCGCTACGAGCTTCTTTTACAAGCTGATTAACGAGCGTAAGTTTGCGTTCTACGACTTTGATCGTTTGGCGATCTTAAACGTGATTGATCAGCTGTCGATCATGGTGCTGGCGATGGTGATTTCGGCGTTTATCTACCGCTTCCTCTTACAGCGTAGTGTTAAGCCTGAATAGAGCGGGTTAAGCCATCCCGATGGCGCCGCAGACGCGGTTGGGTGTCTTAATTACTGGAGAGGGCAGGGCTCATGGCTGTGCGTATGGCAGGCGCAGTCGTTGTGGCGTACTGCTCTCACCTGTAGCTTGTTGTTTTTGGGGAAGGAATAGGGGACGTGGGTTGAAGGCGGGTTCTTTGTCTGAAGCAGTGGGGAACCGCTATAAAGGCACTATCGCGGTGCAGTGCCAAGGCCGCATATAAGGGCACTTCTGTGAGATCTCTATTGATTTAGAAGTCATCAAGACGTGGCTGGCAAAAATCTCAGGCTGCTGCTGATTTTTGCTGGGTTCTAGAGGATTGGGGTACTCCTCCATGAAACTGAGCGTACAGCTCAAAGAGACCCCTACGCATCATTTTAGCATTATCTTCTTGAGCTTATGTGCTGTTGAGCTCACAGAAATCCAAAAGCACGTAAGTGGTGCTGCGATCTTAGTTCTGGGCGGGGACTTAGGTGCTAATGCGGGCAATTACGATAGGGAGTTGGGATGCACCAGAGCGGTTCGTGGCGTAAGGGCGGTAGCGCGTGGGTAGCAGCTTTGTGTGGGTGGTGGTCTATTGCTGCTGTGCAGAGTGTTTCGGAGCGTTGCTGCTGTCTTTTGTTGTGCAGGGGCGGGCGCTGGTAGCAGACAAGCGTAGTGTTCGCGTTAGGTTAGCGTTTTGGGAGCACCATAAACAAAGAGACCGCTGCGCCAAAGTAAACGCAACGGTCTTTTTAGAGCCTGCCTCGAACTTTATGTGGCTTTGGGTGCCACTGCCAGAGGTAGGGGGAGTTGCTGGTTACGCTTAGTAGTACTGCTTAGTACTGGTCGCGTAACACCTCAAAGTGAGCTTGTGGGTGGTTGCATGCTGGGCAGGCTTGTGGCGCATCGGTGCCCTCGTAGATGAAACCACAGTTACGGCAGCGCCAGATGACCTTATCGCCACGCTTAAACATGGTGCCGTTGTTGAGGTGGGTTAACAGCGACAGGTACTGCTTCTCGTGCTGCTTCTCGGCAACGGCAATGTTCTCCATCACGGCAGCGATCACAGGGAAGCCTTCCTCACGTGCCACCTTAGCAAACTCAGGGTACATGTGAGTCCACTCCTCGTTTTCACCCGAGGCAGCAGCCTGTAAGTTCTCGGCAGTAGTGCCAATCTTGCCAGCTGGGAACGAAGCGGTGATTTCGGCATCACCACCTTCTAAGAACTTAAAGAGGCGCTTGGCGTGCTCCTTCTCTTGGTTGGCAGTCTCCGTGAAAATCTCGGAGATTAAGACGTAACCCTCGTTCTTTGCCACCGAAGCATAGTAGGTGTAGCGGTTACGAGCCTGCGACTCACCGGCAAAGGCGGTCAGAATGTTCTTCTCCGTTTGCGTGCCCTTTAAGCTTGGCATAAACATCTCCTAAAACCCAGAGCAATCAGCATAGTAGCACTGTTCCTAACCTGCATTCCTCTTCAAGCTAGCGCTTAGAGCCTACAACCATGACTACAGGTTAAGCGATAAGCACCTGAGCTGTGCTTATCTGAAGCGATTGGCGTAAACAAAGCCTCGTACTGACCGTACCTATTACAGAGCGTGCAGCAGGTTGCTATTGCTTACAAATCTACCATGCCTCCGTGAGAGTGATGATCTAACTTTCACACTGCAATGTGAAGTCTCCATGTGCTTACGCACATGGCTTCCTCCCGTTTTAATAGGGCGGGTCCTGAACAAGAATACAATCCTACCTCAGCACCGTTCCAAACAA
>CASEBB010000073.1 GCA_949286015.1 uncultured Succinivibrionaceae bacterium
AAGGCGTTTCTTGGTCACCTACTTAAAGGTAATATGGGCCAAAGCAAGGGAACTTATGCCACAAAACTGAGGTAAAGTGCATTACTTTGTGCTCAAGTGATACCTCGAGATAGTCTGATGCATGCCCATAAACCATGTGTTTATCAGCTTGACCAAAATTATCCCAGACCTCCTCACGGTCGGTTATCGCTAGCCACCGGTAAAAATGTGATCTACATCTACTCATGCAACTGAAATGGGGTTTTGGGGCAAGAGGCTCGGGGCGTAGGGCGGGGCGCGGGGAAGGGTAACTTAGCAGGGCTTGTGGAGCCTGCGTTGTAGAGGTAGAGAAGGCAAGGTAGAACAGTGGGAGCTGGCGCAAAAAGGGCTACCACAGAGAAATGCTGGCTCTCCTCTGTGTTTGGTGAACAAGGCACTCAAATCACTCCAAGGTAGGGCACGACAAACGCTTGCACATTGTCCCCATGCTTGAGCTCTGGGTGACGCTGCTTTTTGGTATCCACCAAACTCTGATTAGAGCTCGAATGCGGGGGACTACTTGTAGTGACATCATCCCTTTAGCGGTAGGGAGAGCGTTTGGCCTTGGTCTTAGCCGTGGTCGCGACGACCGCAACCACCACCACCACTAAGAGTAAAGGCGCTGTATAGCGCCTCGCCACTCCTTACAGCTGCGGATTGAAAAACGAGGTGTTGATGCCCAGCTGATTGAGCAGACGCATCAGTGGCTCTACGCCCAAAATCAAGGACACAATCACAACGACCAGCAGCATGGTCACCGCTAAGACCACAATCGTCCAGCGTAAGCTGCTCTGACCGCGAATGATCTCCTGATTTCGCAGCTGCGCCATCAGCTGCTGCATTGGTTTCAGCTGTTCCTTGATGAGCGCCATTTCCCGTCCGAGTCCTAAGCGGGCGTAGCACTCCTCAGCAAGGTCTAAAGCCAAGCGATTGCGGTAGTCAATGCTGGAGATGAGATAGCTCTGCGTTAAGAAGAGCTCAACTTGGCGGTAAATGTAGTTGATATCGTGCAGGTGGTGGCGTGGACGCCACAGTAAGCGCCGTCCGAGCTTGAGCTTTTCCTTAAGCGTAGCGCCTAAGGTGCGGTTAATGCGCCGCAGTGTGTACTTGTAGCCTAAGCTCTGACCTAAGATGAGGATCAGCGGTACCAGCGTGTTTGGCCCCTGCATCGTCGGCACAATGCCTCTAAAGCCAATGTAGCGGATAAACTCCATGCCGCCACTGTCAGCAAAGCACGCAAAGCTATGATGGCGCAGCATCATGGTGCCACGTTGTGCAGGGCTCCCGCGCAAATAGCGACTGGTGAGACTCAAAAATAGATCGTTTACCGAGCCTGCCTCCACGCTTAAGGTAGGAGACTCAATATAGAAGACCTCAAAGTCTGGCTCGACGGGGCAACTGTCGTTTTTGCCGCGATTTTTACCACGTGCACGCGCGGTGTTCTTGGCGCTTAAGGTGCCACGGCCCATGCCACGTGAGAGACGCAGTTGCTGGGCTTTCTTCTCGGCTTCAGTGAGATTGGCCGCGCTCATGGTGAGCTGGTGTGGGCTGTGCTCAGGACTGAAGGCGCCCTTATCCATGGCCACTTCTTCGATAAACACAAAGATGCTGCATGGAAAAGGCGTGTTACGAAAGAGGCTTAGGAAGTAGGTTTGGACGAAGTCCGGATGAAACTGGTGGTAGACCTTATGGCGCTGGCAGAGGTTGTAGAAGAAGTTGCCGCTTAAGCTGTCATCGTCAAAGAGTTTGACGCCCGTGGCCGTGAGGTCAATGGGATCGTACTTGCTAAAGTCGTAGCTTAAGTCGGTGATCTTAAACGCAATGCGCCAAAACTTAATGGCGGTATTGCCACTTGAGGTGTAGCTTACCGTGTTCTTGAGGTGACGCAATGGTTCGCTCATAAGTAGTCCTTGCAAGCGGATGAGGGCTTCGCATTAAGAGGTGAGGCACTTACAGGGAGCAAGGCCAGCAGAAGATTTCTGCTGCGAGTAGCTTAGGCATGCCTCAGGCCAAAGTAGGGTGGCACTATCGATAGTAAGCTGGGGGTTAGACGCAGAAACACGCTTGCAGGCAAGGCTGCATTGCAGTCTAGAAAGACTTGGCACAGGCGCAGGTAAGCTGCTTGGGGGTAGTGCTTTTTAGCGCAGAGAGAGGAAAAGGAGGAGGAGGAGGAGCGAAGCTTCACTGAGCTTTTCAGGTAAGAGCTTAAAGCGCAGGAAGTGTTTTAGCGGATGGGTGTCGTAGGGCTTTGAGGAAAACCTCATCAAGCGGCTGCTGAGGGCAGTTGTTGACTCCAAAAGGTAACACGCGCTGGCACGCGACCGCACTGGTCAGAAATTAGGGAACTCATCAGAGGTTGGTGGATAGCGCCATACACTACTTTTATGTGGCTAACATGAAACGCCATAATCACGGTTCATGTGCTTGCCTAAAGGTGTGAGGTTACGTTGTACTATCCACCAAACTCTGAGTAAAGCCGAAATTATTGAGCTTAGGACAGGCCGCTTCAGGCACTGTTGCTGGCTGGGCGTAGCCTGCACCTAAGTATTACAGCGTGAGCGCTTTATTGTGGGCGCTTCATCGACTCAAAGAATTCCTCGTTGGTCTTGGTCAGAGACAGCTTGTCTAACAGGAATTCCATGGCCTCGATCTCACCCATTGGATGCAGGAACTTACGTAAGATCCACATCTTTTGCAGCTCGTCAGGAGTAGTTAAGAGCTCCTCACGACGCGTGCCCGAGCGAGTGACGTCAATGGCAGGGTACACGCGCTTGTCTGCAATCTTACGCGACAGATGCAGCTCCATGTTACCGGTGCCCTTGAACTCTTCGTAGATCACTTCGTCCATCTTCGAGCCAGTGTCGATTAAGGCTGTACCGATAATGGTCAGCGAGCCACCTTCTTCGACGTTACGGGCCGCACCAAAGAGTCGCTTTGGTCTTTGCAGCGCATTGGCATCCACACCACCGGTTAAGACCTTGCCCGAGGCAGGAATCACAGTGTTGTAGGCACGAGCTAAACGGGTGATGGAGTCCATGAAGATCACCACATCACGCTTGTGCTCGACTAAGCGCTTAGCCTTTTCAATCACCATCTCTGCCACTTGGACGTGACGGGCAGCTGGCTCATCAAAGGTAGAGGCCACCACCTCACCCTTCACCATGCGGCGCATCTCGGTCACTTCCTCAGGACGCTCATCGATTAAAAGCACAATGATGACGCACTCTGGATTGTTGGCGCAGATCGAGTGGGCAATGTTCTGTAAGAGCACCGTCTTACCAGCCTTTGGCGGAGCTACGATCAGCGCACGCTGACCCTTACCAATAGGGGCGGTGAGGTCAATCACACGTGCGGTGATGTCTTCTGTGGAACCGTTGCCAACCTCAAGACGCATGCGCTCATCGGCAAAGATTGGGGTGAGGTTCTCAAAGAGAATTTTATTGCGTGCGTTTTCTGGCTGCTCGAAGTTGACCTGATCGACCTTGAGCAGAGCAAAGTAGCGCTCCCCCTCTTTTGGTGGGCGAATCTTACCGGAGATGGAGTCGCCAGTGCGCAGGTTGAAACGGCGCACTTGGCTTGGAGAAACATAAATATCATCTGGGCCAGCCAGATACGAGCTATCAGCACTGCGTAAGAAACCGAAGCCATCTGGCAGGATTTCGATTACGCCTTCACCAAAGATGTCCTCGCCCGTGCGAGCGCACAGCTTCAGCAGGTTGAAGATAATTTCTTTTTTCCCCAGGCGGGCAGTATTTTCAATGCCTGCTTGCTCGCACATCTCAACCAGCTGTGCGACTGGGGTGTTCTTTAGCTCATTAAGATTCATAGAAAATCAGAACTATTAGAGGTAGGAATGTCTGCGGCGGACAAAAGATCACAAGCACACACGGCGGGTGTGTTTGGCGTAATCGCCATCGAGCACTAAGAAAACCGCAACCACGACCTCAAGGGATATGAGGTTTTTGTTCTTTACCCACCAAGCTCTTTGCTTTGTCCACACAAGTGCGCACTTAAGCTTGCCGTTTCGGTGCAGCTTAAGTGGTAATGACCACAACCACAGAAAAAGAAAGAAGCTGATGAGAGCGGGGAAGTAGCGGCAAGCTATAGAGTGTAGAGCAAGCGCCAATTAGCTCAAGAAAAACGTGGGAATATACTCGAAAAGATTACGACGACGAGAGAACGGGGCACAGCAGAAGTTGCTGCGCAAACTTTGTATCTCCGCTGAAACCCATGGAGATTTAAGGGGAAAATGGAGGGAAAACCTAGCTCGGAGGGGAGATCTATGCGGCAGGGGCGGTAAGCGTCGCGCTTACTATCCGTATTTTCCACCTAAAGAAGAGACATAGCCACTAAGCCACGCAGCAGGTGCGGGACTTACTCCAGCTTAAGAGGCAAGATGCCGAAAGGAGAGCAGGAGCATTGATGGCTGCAGGCGCCAAAGCACCTTACTGGGCGCAAATCATATCACAAGAAAGAGAAATTGTGGCATCCATACGAAAGATAAGGTGTTTTTGGCCCGAAGCAAAAGCTCCATAGGGCACTAACCCTACTCCAAGGTTGCTCACGTCACACGCTATCACATGGAACCGTGTGCTTGCTTGCAGTGGCGCTGATGCTTTTGGGCGTTAACCAAAAGCAGAGGGGAGCCCACATCTTCCCTCAAGATAAGCGCCGCTAGGCGCTGGCAGAACGCAAAGGTAGGACCAAAGGAAATGACGTCTCTCACAAGTTTTGCGCGCTTTTAGCCCGCTGTGCAGTGTCGCTCTTGCTACCGTCTATAATGCAATGAGTAGTAGGTGGCAGTGCACAGAAGAACTCCCCTCTGGCAGCGTCACTACAGAGATTGCGAGGAGCTCTCCATGTTTAGCTTGGCAGTAACTTCCCTTTGGACACCAGCATCCCGCCTCTTGCGCCTGCGCTTGTGGCTTTGCCTTGTGCTGGTCAGCTGCGTAGTGCTGCCTTTGGCTCACGCTGAAGAGGATGACAGCACCGAGGAGCTTACCTCCGCCCTCGAAACGGCACTCAGTGGTGGCGTGAGCATGGAACTGCCTGAGAGCTCTACCGCCAGCAACACTACTACTACTACTACTACCTCTCCTACTGCTGCCAGTGTGGAGAGCGCTGCTGCCTCCTTAGCAACCACTGAGGCCAAAGACCAGCTGCAGACGATTATGAGCAGCGATGAGAGCTTAAAACTAAGCCAAGAGCTCACCTCGCTTATGGGCAGCGAAGACGGTAGCAGCACGATTACGCCGCTGTTGGATCAGAGCTCCACCAGCGCGGCTATTGCCACCAATGCGCTCACCTCATGGGCCCAGCGTTTAGAGTCCACTTTAACAGCCTCAAGCACAGCCTCTACCTCTACGGCTTCTCCGGATGGCACTGCAAGTAGCGACGCTACAGGGGCGGGCGCTGCTCTAAGCGCCCCCATCGATACCAAGTTACTGCGCGAGCAAACAGCCACAGTACAAAAGCGCCTTGCACGGCGCTTAGAGATGATTGCTAATGACTCGACGCTATCAGACGCGGACAAAGAGCAAGCACAGAGCACTATTAATCAAGCGCAGCAATTAGTCACCACCTACGAAGACCTGTGGTTAGCCCAAGATGCTTTTAATCGCAGCCTGCAACAGGCACCACAGCAGCTGACGCAGCTGGAGCAACAGCTGGCACAAGCCAACCACTTGTTTACCCAAGACCCACCAGCGGTAACTGCTACCGACCTTACGGTCGTGAGCGATCTCTTTGCCGAGCTCTCGGCACAGCTTAACACTGTGCAGCATGAGTACAATGCTGCCGCTGCCACCTACAACTCCCTGCAATCGCTGCCCTCGCGCAACCAAAATCAAATCACCCGCAACAATGAGCGCATCGATGAGATCAACAAGCTCTTAGACAGCAGTGCGGAGCAGACGCTCTCCTTAGATGAGCAAATGGTGCTGCCTTTTGAGGCTCTGGTCTTACAAAAGCAAAACAGCCTCTTACAAGAGGAAATGCGCTCGCTGTCCTTATTGCAGGACATCGCCAACTACAAACTGCATATTTACACCTTACACAAGGACTATCTTGAGCGCTACATCTCGCAAGTGCGTGCGCAGCAAGCGGCCTTAAGCAGCCAAGATATGCTCTTGCAGCATCAAGAGGCAGCGACCACGCAGCTTGAGTTAATTCCGCAACTGAAAAAGGAGCTGCAAACCAACCAAGAGCTGACCGCCTATATCAACAGCATGCTCAGTGACAATGCGCAAATGTCCAAAGAGCTGCAAGAGGTGGATGCGGCTTTAACGCGCCTGCAGCAAATTGAGCACAACCTGCAAGAGCAGCTCTCAGATCTGTCTGGTAGTGTCATCCTCTCGCGTTTGCTCAATCGCCAGTTAGGCGAGCTGCCTCAAATTGAGATCTCCTCTAACTTAGACGAGGTGATCCCTAACCTCAACTTGTGGATGTACGACCTGCGCAGCTACCGTGAGCAGATCTTTGATGTACAAAGCTTTGTCGACTCTCTGCTCGCCACTAACGATGAGTATGTCCCTTACCGTGAGCAGTTAGTGCAGCTTATCAGACAGCGCCGTAGTCTGTGTGATGAGCTCTATAACGTCATGTCTGATGGCCTCACTATCGCCTCAGATTTGCGCGCTAAATACTCGCAGTTACAGAGCAAAGGTCAGAGCGTTTCTACCTTAATCAATGACCACCTCTTCTGGCTTACCAGCAACCAGCGCATTAGCCTCGACTTCTTTATGCTCTTAGTGCCAAGCCTGCAACAGCAAACGCAGGACTTGTGGCATTACCTCTCCACTGGCTTCTTTAACTCCGAGAACTTCGTCAACTACTTAAAGATCTTCCTGCCAATTGCTCTCATTGGCCTGTTCTTCCAGTTTGCACGCCGGTACTTCCGCAATCTGCTCAATAACTTTGCCCTGCGTCTTGATAAAAACAACGACAGCTATCTGCTGACGCCTTTTGCCCTCTTTAACCACTTCTTTCTCATCATTCCGCGCGTGGCGCTGATCACCATCATCGGCTCCATTATCATCTTCATTACGCTGGACAAATTCGCCGATCAGATCGCGCTGACCTACTATCTGGCGCTGCATGTGATCTGCTTTTTGTACATGCGCCACATCATGGAGCCGAACTCCTTAGAGCAGCGTCACTTTGCGGTGAGCCCTTACACCTTGGCGCGCAACCGCGCCATTATCGACCAGATCTGGTACATCAGCATTCCGATGCTGACTATTGCCAATATGCGTGAAATGGAGCCTACCAAGGTGCCAAACGACAGCATTGGCTTTGTGCTCATGATCTTAGGCTTCCTCTACCTGACCATCTTTGCGCTCATTACCGTCAAGCGCAATCTTAGTCGGTATGTCATGTCGATGCCATCAATCACCTTGGCCTTGGTAGGTATTCTGACACCGCTGACCATTACCATCATGCTGTGTTTGGGCTATTACTACACCGTCATTCAGCTGCTCAATCGCGTGGCTATTACCCTGTACTTAGGCTTTCTTTACTTGATCCTCAGTCAGACTATCCGCCGCGAGCTCTACGTAGCGGAAAACAAGTTTATGCGTTCGCAGCGCCTTCTGGCTATGCAAGATGAGCTCGCGTCCTTTAGCTTAGGCGGTAGTGGCAATAGCGCTAATCTCAAGCGGAGTAATGGACAAGCGCCGCGTTTAAGCGCAGGGCAGCGTGTAGGGGCTAATGCTAATAATGGTGCCGCTGCTGCCCTCGTGGCCGCGCGTCGCCAAGCGGGAAGTAATGCCGTCAGTACCGCCAACCCTCGCGGTATGACTAGGCTTAACCTCATGCGCCTTGAGCTGGTGAGCAATCGTGCCTTTAAGCTTGTTAACTCCGTCCTCTTGGTGGTCTTTCTCTTCTTTATGTACCGCCAGTGGAGTGATTTGGCAGGCGTGCTGGATTACTTCAATGATATTTACCTCTGGCAGCAAACCGAGGTAGTCGATGGTAAGACCGTCACCAACTCGCTGTCTTTAGGCGATGTACTCATGGCCATTATCATTCTCGTGGTCATGGTGATCTTAAACCGCAATCTGCCGCTGCTCATTGAGCGTATCTTTATGATGCGCTCGGGCTTAAACGCCAAGAGTATCAGCTACACCGTCAAGCTCATAGTCTCTTACGCCATTACGACTTTGGGTGTAATCCTTGCGGCAGGAGCGCTGGGCATTAGCTGGGATAACCTGCAATGGCTGGTGGCAGCCTTATCCGTGGGCTTAGGTTTTGGTCTGCAAGAGATCTTTGGTAACTTCGTCTCCGGTATCATCATTCTCTTTGAGCGCCAGCTGCGCGTCGGTGACATCATTACCTTAAATAACCTCTCGGGTACGGTAAGTAAGATCCGTATTCGTGCTACGACCATTATCTCCTTTGAAAACATGGAGGTGGTGATCCCGAACAAGCAGTTCATTACCTCGGCCCTGACCAACTGGTCGCTGTCCAATACGGTGACCAAGATTGAGTTCTCGGTGGGCGTGGCCTATGACGCTGATGTCAATAAGGCTAAGGATCTGCTGCGCGGTATTATTCGCCGCTGTCGCGACATCAATCGCGAGAAGAAGCCTCTGGTCTACGTCAAGAGCTTGGATGCCAGTGCTATCACCATTATGTGTGAGGTCTACGTAAACGAGATTGGTAAGCGCAAGATCGTCTTTGATTATCTCAGTACTGAGACCTTACGCCTCTTTGGCGACAACAATATTGAGATCCCTTACGACCGCTTGGATGTGACCATTCGCAACCTTGACACCGATAAGGTGATCCAGTTTGTAGCAGCTGAGCATGGCATCAATCCGGAGAGCTTGTCTGCTCCACCTACAGGCCCTGACTCTGCTGCGGGCAATGCGGGGGCGGCAGCAGATGCAGCTGCCGCTGGTGATACCGGAGATAATGCTGATGTCAGCAGTAGTGGCTCCGCTGCCTCCAGCCGCGATCGTGATCGTGAGCGCGATGATGACGACTCGATGGGCTCACGACTGATGCGCTTTTTTGGCGTTAAGAGCTAAGGGCTAAGAGCGGTGTAAGACAAGCGTAGCGTGTTCCTGCACCCCCTCTGAGGTAAATTCGCCTTGCCAGCGGTGTGAGCAGAGCAGAAGGCACGAAGACATTTGCGGTGATTAGCCACCAACTGACTCTAATGTGGTAGGTGATCGCAATGCTCGAAAAAGTGCCTTTCTGTGCAAGTGATCACGCTAACACCCTTATCCTCTGACGCAACTTAGCGTAGTATGGTTGAGCCCGTCCGCGCTGAGCTCTGCTTTGCTTAGCCTGTACTATTCTTTTCACTTAGCAAGGAGACGGCGCATCTTGCTCGTCACTGTGCTCCTGAGAGAGCCTCATGGTGATGGCCGCGCCGGTTTGTTTGGTCATGAAGTTTGCGCCCCAGCACATCGTCTTTGACACTGATTCCGGCATCGGTGATACCGTGCAATATGTCCCTGCAGTTTTGCTGCTGAGGCAGATGTATCCGCAAGCGGAAATCGTCTTAAGTGCCAATCCCATTGCCGCGCAGCTCTTTGCTAACTGCAACTTTATCGACCGCATCTTCATGACTTACGATGGCCCCTATGAGGAGCGTTTTGGTAACTACACGCACTGTCTTACCACCTGCGGTCATGAGGACAACCCACAGCTGTGCGATCTGGCGATCATTAACCACCGCCGCAGCCGCTTTATCAAGCAAGCCTTAGCGCTGGGGGTAAAAGAGGTAGTGACTCACTCCTATCTCCCTGCCCTCTATACGCCGCGCCTGCACTTTACGCCATGGTATCCACGTACTTGGAGCCACGAGATCTTCCACTATCAGCTGCTGATTAAAACCTTAGATCCTAAGCGCTATCGCCAGTGCTTAGCAGCTGTTGACCTGAAAAAAGCCCGTATTCAGCCGGATGATGCGGCCAAGCAAGCAATTGATGCCTTTTTACAAAAGACTCTTGCTGAGGTCAGAGCACAGGCGCCACAGGCTCCGGAGTATCAGCATTTGGTGTTAATCAACCCGCAAAGCTATACCTCAGAGCGTAAGGGCTATAACCTCAAGCACGAGGACTTTGTGGCCTTGGGGGAGTACTTGGCACCACTGTACCCACAATGCCTCTTTGTCATCACCTCAACTGGTGATCATCCTTTCCATCACATCCCGTTACAGGCGCCTAACCTCAAGCTCTTTATCAATGAGGGCAGCCTGCTGCACTTGGTGGCTTTGATTCAGCGGGCGCATTTGGTGTTGACGCCGAGCACGGGGCCAGCACACCTTGCTGACAATGCAGGCGTGGATGTCTGTGGTGTTTACCCTTACTACGATGTGCCGCGCTGGAATGCCTGCGGTATCAACCTGCTACTTAAGAAGCAGGCGAAGCTGCGTGGTGAGCCTTATCAGCCAAACAACGTCTTTGCGCAGGTGCCGCTGCAAAAGGGTTGGCAGGAGCGCTACGATGAGTTCAAGATGCGGTACTTTAAGTTCTGCGCTGACTTTATCGCTCAGCACACGTTACGGCTGCCACCTGCTATCTAAGCACAGGAGAGGTGAGCAGCGCAGCAGGCTGTGCTTAATCTACTTCTCGCAAGCATCTGCTTGCTATGGGCTGGCCTCAAGACCTCTTGCGGGCTCTATCAAGCGCTCCTCTGCCGATAAATCCTTGATTCTCCTCAAACTTATCGCACTACATGTGCCTGCTTCTTCCCAATACATGCTACCTTAGCTTTGGGGAGGTAGCTGCCTATGTATTTGCAGAGCGCCGAGATCAAAAATTTCCGTGGTATCCGTCATTTACGCATCGACTTCGAGCAAGACTCCACTGTTCTCATCGGTGAGAATACTTGGGGTAAGTCGTCGTTGCTGTATGCCCTCTTTATGATCCTCGGCCGTGGCGAGCAACAGCAGCTGTGCCGCTTTAGTGCTGACGATCTCTACATCCCTATCCGCTTAGAAACAGATCCTGACGGCTCCATCTCAACTGTTGTTCCTGTTGATCCTGCCAACCTTTGTGCGCAGTCTGCCAGCACCACTGCATCCTCAGATGTAGCAACAGAGGCCACAACGGCTTCCGCTGCCTCTACCGCTGCTGATGTGGCTGCTGCCGCACAGCAAGACACCTCTGAGCCTGCAGAGAGCACCACCCCAACAGACTCTGAGGTCTTTGTGCAAGCGACGCACGCGCCTTTAGCCGCAGGTGCCACCAGCTGGCAGCACCTCGCTACGGCCACCATGGCTGATCCCGTCCTTGCTAAGTTCTTACAACAGCGCGGCTTAAGCAACAAAGAGCCGTTGCAGGTTATCAACACCCCTGAGTATCAGCGCCGCTTTTATAGCATCCCTACAGGTAAGGGCAGCTATGAGATCCACATCATTGATGTGCCGGTAAGTAGGCCCCAATCGCTACAAGAGGCAGTAAAGCGTAGTCGGCGTCGGCGTCTGCGCCCTTCTCCACTGCTGGTGCCTGCCACAACCATCATGGATCACCCACAGCAGTATGTGGACGCCTTAAATCTCTTTTTAGACCAGCCAAGCCAGCTGGGCTCATTGTCAGCGCTTAGCGCTAGTGCCTTGGTGCAACCAGAGATTACGGCCACCGGCCTTGCTGTGCCTGGTGCTAAGCTGAGCGTGCCCTTAGTGCCTCCGGTTAGTCGCACCGCACGTCGCGCTCAATCTAAAGGCGCCACAAGCAGTAAGAGCCAAGGGACTCCAGCCGCCAGCACGTTGGTGCCAAACACTGCCAAGCCGCAAGCTGTTACAGAAGCGATCGCACCAACAGCTGCTACATCTACTACTACTACTGCTGCTGCACCTGCTTCAGTTGCCACTACTGCTACTCAGCAGAGCAGTGGCGTTGGCAGCAGCTTTGGCAGCCTTGGCAATAGCCAAGAGCGCCGTCAGAATAAGCTAAATGCGGCCACAGATCGCGCTGCTCTCTTTGAGGCTTTGCGCTTAGGTCAGGATGCAGAAGCCCTCTATGAAAAAGAGCAGCCATCACACTACAACCCTAGTCGCGAGGAGTTAGTACAACGGGCGCAGCGCGTGCTGCGCGATAAAGCCAAGCTGGAGCAAGAGGCCATTGCCAGTGCTCAGGACGATGTGGACTTCTACCAAAGCGACGTCTTTACGGAGAAGGTTGAGAGCATTGTCATTGATCTCATCTTCTGTGAGAGCAGTTACGGAGTGATCAACAACATCGCCCGTTTTGCTCCGCTTAAGCGTGCCTGCTACATGGGGGAGGACGACCTCTACCGTATTCACTACCGGATCACTGGCCATATGCAATGCCCGCAAGCAGAGGGCAATGCCAGCATTGCTGGCTCTGAGGGTAAAGAGCTCTTTGTTACCACCCATGAGCTGCTCAATGCCAAAGGAGAGGCTATTGCTGATGCGGAGAGTGTGATTTACGAGCTGATTTGCTTAAATCCACTGCTGCGCTTACGGGATCGCCGTATGCTCAAGCCGCAGCTGGATTTAGCCGAGCACATCTGGACCGAGCCAGATAGCGCCACAATTAAAGTGGGTAAGGATGAGCCAGAGCCAGAGTCAGCAAGCGATGCTGCTGCAAGTGAAGCTAATGGCGCAGAAGAGAATGCGCAAAGTGGCGGTCACAATGGTAACGGCCAACAGCAGATTGAAGAGCAAGACTTAAAGGCTATTTCGCACTTCTTTGCTGACATCGCAAGCGATGACGACCTCACGTCGCGCCAGATTCGTGATGGCATTGAAGTGCTCAACACCATTGCCTCCAAGTACTTAGTCAACTACCAGAGCAACAACCTCTCGACGGTCTATCACCAGAGCCCTGATGATGCCTCTGATCGCACTGTGCGCGACATCATTAGCCATCCGGTATCCTTAGGCTCCTTACGCTCCTTAAAAGATGCTCTTACCAATAGCCAGCCTTCGCGCGCTAAGTTCTTAATGGCGCTTTTGGCCGGTGCGCTCATGATGTCCAAAGGCCAGCGTGAGATTGATGAGTATGCCCGTCCTATCCTCATCTTAGAGGACTTAGATAGCCGCTTTCACCCTACGCTGCTCTTAAACATCTGGGCTATCCTGCAGCTGCTGCCAATCCAAAAGATTGTTACCACTAACTCGGCTCAGTTGCTTTCGGTGATGCCGATGAGCAAGATCCGCCGTCTGTGCAAGCAGTACTACGATGTGCGCTGCTACAGCATGCGTGACCGCGCGTTCTCCGAGGATGATGCCCGCAAGATTGCTTTCCATATCAGGATGAGCCGCCCAAGTACGCTCTTTGCCCGCTGCTGGCTCTTGGTGGAAGGCGAAACTGAGGTTTGGGTCTTAAATGAGATTGCCAATGTGCTGGACTTCAATCTAGCTTGCAGTGGTGTGGCGGTAATTGAGTTTGCACAGTGCGGCTTAAGTCCGCTCATTAAGCTGGCCAAGCAGTTGGGTATCTCCTACCATGTGCTTACTGACGGTGATGATGCCGGACGGCATTATGCGCAAACGGTGCGTGATTACGTCGGTAGCAGCAACCTGCCTGAGCACTTAAGTGTGATGCCGCACATCGACATCGAGCACTATCTCTACACCTCAGGCTTTGCTGATGTCTACCAAAAGGCCGCTGGGGTAGAGCTCAAGCGCCCTAAGTTTAAGCTCTTGACCGCCATGGAGGGGCATAAGCTTACTGCGGCAGAGGCGGCCTATCTATCCTCGTATCGCCAAAAGCTCGATCGCGTCATCTTTAGTACGCAACAGCAGCTGCAAGACTCAACTGTGGCGGCAGAGGCCTTAGCAGAGCCAAAGCCACAGGGAGAAGAAAACACTGCTACCGCTAACGCTCAAGCTGCTCTTACTGGTGCGGCAGGTGGTAAAGCTGCGCAGCCACAGCAGCAGGGTAAGCTGAATTCCCCTTACCATGAGCAGCACTTGACGCCTCAAGAGGCCAAGCGCCAGCAGCACTTGGCTGCTATCAAATCAGCACCACACAAGGTCAAGGTCTCGCTCTACACCCCGATCAACAAGAGCGACTATACGCTGAAGACCCATAGCCTTGAGACCGTCACCAAGGCCATGTTGCATTACGATTTGGGCCATCATCGTGATGAGCTCATTCGGGTCATTAAGCGTGGCCCGAAGCAGGGACAAAGCCGCAAAACCCAGCTCCTTGCTATGGAGGAAATCTCGCGTAACGACGTCAACAACTTCTACAATTACGCGCACCAGCTCATTATGGAGCTGCCACGGCAAAGCCGTAACTTCTCCAAGATGCAGAGCAAGCTGCTCGGCTACCTCAAGACCGAGCGCTCACTGTGGTTAGATCAGGTCAACCGCAATCAACAGCGACTCAATCGCCAGCTGCGTCATGATCAGCTGCAAGCACAGGCCGAAGAGGAGCGCCGTTATCTTGAGCAGTTAAAGCTCTTGCAAAGCAAGCTGGAGCAGGAGGTGCGTGATGCGGATAACTCCCAAGCGGCCTCAGAAACGGCTTCCGCTCTGCGCTCTCTGCAACAGGAGCATGAGCACAACAAGCAGGCGTTGGCACAGCTGATTGTGTCTGAGAGCGAGGCACTGGAAGCTCTGTGGGAAGAGCAGGAGCAGCAAAACCAAAGCAGCGGCCGTGGAGGCAAGGGGAAAAACACTCGTGCCTTGAGTAAGGCTTCAGCGTCAGACCGCCCTGCACCATGGCACGAATCTACTGCTGAGGAGGGGGCTGCTGTGGTAGCTGACGCTTTGGCCCAGAGCAAGGGCCGTAAGAGCAAGCCACATCATCAGCAGCAAAGCCGCAAGCAGGCACGCCGTGGCGCCTCGCATCATGCCCACAACGCCTCTGCACAGAGTAAGGCTAAGCGCGCGCAGCCGTCGCGTAAGCAGCTGGAAAAAGAGGCGCTGACAGCGCAGACTGTCTCGGCCCTCGCTAAGGGGAAGAAGGCCGCTAAGAGCCTCAAAATGCGGGCAATGGAGGCCAGCAATGAGGCTAATGAGGCCTATGGTGCCTTGAGCGAAAATGAGCTCACCAAGCAGGGGCTGTCGATGAACAAGGTGATCGACAAGGCCATTCACAAGAAGACCAAGCCAGGCATGGCGATTTTGGTCAGTGAGGCCATGCAGCAGCGTGGCTCTGAGGCGGTGCCGGTGCTGTTTCAGAACCTGTTCCGCAAGGTTAAGCGCTTAGCGGAAAAGGAGCTGGCGATCGATTAGGATCCGTGACTGGACAGCCGCTTATGCGGCTGCCTTAAGCACCACAGTCCTAATCATCAAAGTGTGGCACATCTCGTGGACTAAAGTCCGTGCGTACTCTACCTTGCGGCAAGCCAATCTCCTTGAGAATTAAGCTGTTAGGGGCAATTGAGCCTGCCCACGTAAAGTGGCCTGTAGGGTCAAAGCGTGGGTATACTCCGTCGACCAACAGCTCACATTCATTGCCTTGCGGGCCATGACAGTAGGCTGGGCTTGTGTCGATGTAATGCATCGAGCCTTTGCCTTGCGCATCTTTGATGAGCCCACGCTTTTGGATGTCCTCAATAGTGGCGATCAAGATGCGATTCACCTCATGGGAGTCAATTGTTGCTGAATTGTTGCCGATAATGCGTCGAGCGATGGCATTACTCACGGTGTTGTCGAGCAATTTCAGGTTAAAGAGGGCTTGTCTATTGCCATAGGGCTGGTCATAGTTACGTGGTAGCAGAATGATGTAGACGTCATGGCCTTTAAAGTCTTGAGCCATGCCATAGAGGTCTTGTTGGACTACTTCTGTAGTCATAGGCACGCGCTCTTCTTTGCCTGTTTGGTTACGCTTTATGACTTCGTCGTACTCCTCACCCCAACGCTGAGCGCGAATGATAGGGATATCAGGATGTTGTTTGGCTTCTCGTAACAAGTCGGTATAAAGCAGTGGGCAATTTTTGTAATACTCAGGTACAGCATCTGGGGTGCTGACATAGTAAGAGTGTGCTGAGTAGCAGCCTGGTTGCGTTATTGCGATAAAAGTAAAGCCGCGATCAATGAAGTCACTGATGTAATGCCGTGAGAAGCTGTCTCCTGCCAAGAGAAAAGACGGTTGTTGTGAGCTATTGCCAAGCTTATGGGCTAAAGCATCACGTGGAAAAGGGCCATCAACATAAGTTGCAAATTGCCAGTAGTAGAGCTGGTTTTGTACACGCTGTGGGAAGCCATCGGCCGAGGCAGCGCCAAAACTACCGCCTAAGAGGATAAGGTAGAGGGCAAGGAACTTATAGCCATAGGCTCGACTGCGCTCCACCGTAAAGTGCATAATGGCGCCTAAGGCAAAGATGCATGCAAGCATAATTACCAAGAAGGCTGTAGATAGCATCTCTTGGCTAAAGAACTTGGCTAAATATGCGAGAATTGGCCAGTGCACCAGATAGATGGCGTAAGACCACAGGCCCAATTGCTGAAATACGTTGAAACGTAGCCATGAACGTTGGTTATTGGCGGCGATACACAGATAGGCGCCAACGAGAGGTGGGATGGAGGCTGCGGTTGGCCAACCATTTTGGTCGGTAACCACGAAGATTGAGACGACAATAAGGAGCAGGCCAAAGGCCTCGATGGCGGCTGGGCTTAACTTACAAGCCAAGCGCTGAAGTGCATTATGCGCTGCTGAGCGCTGCTGAGCTTGGTTCCTAAAGGATAAAAATAGGCTAAAGCACCAAACAAAAGCTCAAACGCACGTGAGGAGAGCATGTAGTAGGAGCTGCGGGCGTTAATGGTGGTGTAGACACAGGCAAAGACCAAACTTGCAAGCAGGCAGATAACCACTAAGCGGGCTACGTTTTGACGACTTAAGAACTTGTTAGCAAGCAAGAGGGCGAAAGGATAGACGAAGTAGAACTGCCACTCCACCGACAGTGACCACGTGTGCAAGAGGAGGTGGTCAAAAGCACTGGCCTCAAAGTAGCTGTCACGGTGGGCAAAGTAGAAGTTCGATATGAACATCAATGCTTTGCCAGCCTCACGACACAGCATTTCCAGTTCGTTGGGTGATAGCACAAACAGACCGAACAAGAAGGTAACGGTTACAGTAAGCAGCAGTGCTGGGCAAATGCGCTTGGCGCGGCGCTGATAGAACTTGAGGACGCTAAAGTTACCCTGATCAAGGCCTCTCATGATGATCATGGTCATGAGATAACCAGAGATGACAAAGAAGATGTCGACGCCTAAAAAGCCACCAGGGATGAACTGTACTTGTGGTAACAGCACGTAGTCGATGTGGAAAGCTGTAACCGCTAACACGGCGACAGCACGCAGCCCCGTAATGTCTGCTCTGAGGTTGTTAGCCATAAATTACCTGTCTATAGCAGATTAGGCATTTGCCTTGTGGTGCACCTGCGCTGTCTGGAGCTGTCCGGAGTGGTAAACATGAGCTCAAAGCAAGTTGCAGTATCGTATCTTGGATGGCGGCAAAATCCAAGATACAAAGCGCCTAAAACCAAGTATTTACTTGGTTCTAACAGGTTGCTGGTGGCTAACTGTAGTGGTGATTTGTTGCTGTTTGTTATATAGATACATCTATAGCACGGAGAGGTAGGTAGGTAGGTAGGTAGGTAGAATAGCAGTGGTCGTGGTGTCTCTAGGAGCAAGCTCCGATCGTGAGGAGGTCTGGGGTAATTTTGGTCAAGCTGATAAACACAGTGGTATGGGCATGCATCAGACTATCTCGAGGTAAAGCTTGAGCGCAGAGTGAGGCACTTGCCTATGT
>CASEBB010000074.1 GCA_949286015.1 uncultured Succinivibrionaceae bacterium
TGGGGTAATTTTGGTCAAGCTGATAAACACAGTGGTATGGGCATGCATCAGACTATCTCGAGGTAAAGCTTGAGCGCAGAGTGAGGCACTTGCCTATGTTTTGTGGCATAAGCCCCCTCGTTTTAGCCTACATTACCCTTAAGCAGGTGACCAAGAAACGCCTTATTTATGCGCTTTGTAAAAATTAACCTAGACCTCCTCACGGTCGGCAAGCTCTATAGAGACAGCCTTGAAAGATCAGTCAGGTCTTGGCACAAGTTAGCGCATGTTGTGTGCGGCAATAGCAAGCAGTGATCTTCAGTGGGTGAACACGTGGGGCGGGCGCTGCTAAGCGTACAGTGGATCTCAGTTTCTGCGTGTGGTAGCTGCGACAGTAGGCTTAAGCCGGATGGCAAGAAAGAGCGAAGCAGAAGTGGGGGAAGAGGGCGGGAATCGGGGGACAGGATATGTGACTTCACAGACCAGAGCGCAAAGAGAGTGCTTGCTCATTGGTCTGTAAAGTCTCACCACAGCAATGCGTATGGTGTTGAGATTCTTTGCGCTTAGGCGCTAAGTGAGGTCAGTGGACGGTGTAACACGTACTTGGCCAGCAGCGCTAAGAAAGCACCGTAAATAGGGACAAAAATCGCTAAGCAGACAATGAGCTTGACCGCATAGTCAACCCACGCCAGCGATACCCAATTGGCGGCCATATAAGGATCGACACACTGATAAAACGCGATCGAGAAGAAGGCAAAAGTATCAAGCAGGTTGCCAAACACTGACGAAGCCGCAGGTGCTGGCCACCAACGTGGCAGACGACGTAAGCGCTGGAACACTAAGATGTCAGCCAATTGCCCAAAGATATAGGCACCAAACGATGCTGCCGCAATACGGAAAACAAAGATCGAGAAAGTACCTAAGGCCGCCAGTCCCTGATAGTCACCATGGGCAAAGATGGTTCCCACAATGTAGGAGATGATAAGCGCTGGCACCATGGCACAGAAGATCACCTGACGGGCTTTATGCGCTCCGTATAAGCGCACGGTCAAATCAGTGGTGACAAACACAAAAGGAAAGGTGAAAGTACCGACAGTGGTTTCGATGCCCAGCACCGTAATTGGGATTTGCACCGCGTAATTGCTCAGCACAATGATGAAGATGTGCAGAAGAAACAGTCGGCGTAGAGGAAAAGAAAGCTGCATAACATCAATGCTCTTGAGGAAAGGACTCGACGCACGGGCCGTCATTGGCCTGCGCACGCGGAGCTAAGCGCAGCTTCACACAAACCACAAGCAGGGAAAGAGAGAATTATCTTGATGGCTACCACACGCCATCAAGTGAGGCTATGACGAGAAAGCTAAACCTAGAGGTACACGTAGAGTGTGGAAAAGGGTAAAGACACAGATTTCAGGTAGCGCCGAGGTTATATGCTTTGTCCTCGTGCGCGCTCTTGATGCCTTTGCCTCGCTCTAAGTCTTAGCCGCTTGTCTCGCTCTCTAAAGCTTTGCCAGTGCAGCGCCCATAAGGCTTTGCACCATGCTCCTGCTTTGAGTTTGAGACCGGTACTCTCGTCTGCCACCCAAGATGCTGCTACCCCGATCCTTTGAGTAAGGATGTCACCGGCGCAGCTGTACCAGCTGTAAGCTCAGCTTAGCAAAATTGCTGCGCTGATTTTACACCAAAGCATCCCCTGTGAAAAACAGGTAGTCTCTTGCTAGCAAGCTTTAGGGGCGGCCGTGGTCTTGGCCTCGGTTGCTCTATGCCGAGAGCTTGCGCTTTTCTGCTAAGATGATCCCACTAACAATCGCTCAGTTTGTCTTTTGGTAGCAGTCACTTTTGCTGCCATGTAAGCTGCGTCTTATGTAGTGATGAAGTTCAAAAGTATTTACCGAGCCACACCGATCAGCGATCTACTTTGAAGATCACTATTGGATGGCTTGTATTAGCGGTTTATCTTGATGACCTCAAGCGCCGCTTTGTAGTCAATACTTTTAAACCCCATCAGTAGTGCGTGGCGCCCATTTCTGTTTGGCGGGGATTTCTATGGCTGATCTTAATGAGCTCATCTTGATCGACGGCTCGTCCTTCTTGTATCGGGCTTATTTTGCCGTGAAAAAGCAGTTCTCTACGAAAAGCGGCATCCCAACTGGTGCCACTTTTATCATCACCCGCATGTTGCAAAACCTGCGTAACGAGTTCGCTCACGACAAGTTTGTCTTAGTCTTCGACGCCAAGGGTGGCAGCTTCCGTAACCAAATCTACGCCGATTACAAAGCTACCCGCCCACCAATGCCTGAAGAGCTCAAGGTGCAGCTGCAGTACGTCAATGACATCGTCAAAGCCATGGGCTTCCCTGTCATCTCCGTCCCTAACGTCGAGGCTGATGACGTCTTAGGTTCCTACACCAAGGCCGCCTTAGCTTTAGGCATGCAAGTCATTATCTGCACTGGCGATAAGGACTTGGCCCAATTGGTAGAGCCTAATGTCATCATCTACGACACCATGCGTAATGCCAAGTACGACGCCGCCAAGGTCAAAGAAAAGTATGGTGTGCTCCCTGAGCACATCATTGACCTGCTCGCCTTAAAAGGTGACTCCTCGGACAACATCCCTGGCATGAAGGGTGTGGGTGATAAGACCGCCTGTGCTCTGATCAATGGCTTAGGTGGCGTGTACTACATCAAAGACCACGTCGATCAGATCGCTTCCTTAGATTTCCGTGGTGCCAGCAAGTTTGCCGACCGTTTCTTAGAGCAGTGGCCACAAATCGAGCTGAGCTACCGCCTCGCTACTATCAAGTGTGATGTGCCTTTACCGGTCTCTATTGCTGACCTGCCATACCCGCAGGAAAACCACGATGAGCTCATTAAGCTCTTTGAGAAGTTAGAGTTCTTCCGCTTCGTGGCCGAGCAGAAGACCAAGATGGAAGCGGAAAAAGGCATTGTCGTTGGCTCAAGCACTGCTAAGGTCAATGCCGATCCTATCGCCTCGCAAAAAGCCATTGCCGCTGAAATGGCCGCTCAGGCTGCAAGTGAGCAGTCGGCGGCATCTGCTGCTGACAAGGAAGCAGGAGACAGCGATGATGAGGTAATTGCTGAGTCTGAGGCTACAGCAAGTGAAGAGGCGCAAAATGATGGCCAAGACATCTTAAGTCCGCGCAATCGCCGTCGTCCTGTACCATCCTTAGCTGAAAGATTAGCTGCCCATGAAGCAGCTGTGGCAGCTGGAACCATCTCCGCTGAAGATGCAGAGAATCTCAATATTGCGCCGACCTCACAGCTGACGGATATTGGCCACTATCGCCAGTACTTTAAGCTTGTGACAACGAGTACTGAGCTGGGGCGCATGATTCGCGCGCTGAAGCAGGCGGGCACCTTTGCACTTTACATTGAGGCATCTTCTACCCATGCCTCGGACTGCACGATTATCGGTGTGGCGTGCTGCTGTGGCGAGGAGCAAGCCTTCTATGTGCCGCTCAAGCACAACTATCTTGGTGCACCAGATCAGCTGCCACAGTCGCAATTGTTGCTGGCTTTAGGCCCATTGCTTAAGGATCCTGAGCTGTGCAAGATTGCCTACAACGTCAAGCTCACGCGTCTCTATCTGAGCTTCTTAGGCATTGAGGCTGAGGGCTTCTTACCGGACATTACGGTTATGGCGCATCTGCTCGATTCCTCACGGCCATTGGACGTGGAGACGATGGCCACCACCTATCTGAGCTACATGCCGCTCAATGAAAACAACATTGTGCCTGACCGCATGGAGAGCAATGCGCAGATCGATGTACAGCTGTTCTCGTACTACGCTTGCGAGCGTGCGCATATCGCTTATCGTCTCCAACCTGTGTGCTACGAGCAGGTAGCGGCGTTAAGCAATGGCTTTGAGCTCTTAGACCACGAAATGCAGGTCTTAGATGTGCTCTACCTCATGGAGAAGTGCGGCGCCTTAGTCGATGGCAAGCTCTTAAAAAAGCTGTCCAGTGACCTCAAGAATGACGTGGGCGTGCTGCAAGACGAAATCTATGATGCCGCCGGTAAGAAGTTTAATATCGCCTCACCACGCCAGTTGTCGCAGGTACTCTTTGAGCAGCTGCAACTGCCTTATCCGCGCAAGGCACCAAAGATCGACAAGTTTGGTAAGCGCTCTTACTCCACTGCCGATGATATCTTAAGCGAGCTCAGCGAAGAGCATGAGATCGTGCGCCATGTGCAGCGCTATCGCATGCTCACCAAGCTTATTTCCACTTACACCGATAAGCTGCCGCAGCTTATCTCCAAGCGTACTGGCCGTGTGCACACCAGCTTTAACCTCGCCGGTACGGTCACGGGACGCCTCTCTTCCTCTGAGCCTAATTTGCAAAACATTCCGGCACGCACTGTCGAGGGCCGCAAGATTCGCTGCGCTTTTATTGCGCCTGCTGGCTACAAGATTGTGTCGGCCGACTACTCGCAGATTGAGCTGCGTTTGATTGCGCACTTCTCGCAAGACGCTAATCTCATTACGGCTTTTAATAACCATCAGGACATCCACCGCGTGACGGCCTCTGAGGTTTTAGGCAAGCCTTTAGAGGAGGTGACTGATGCCGAGCGCTCCCATGCTAAGGCCACTAACTTTGGCCTCATGTATGGCATGGGCGCCTTTGGTTTGGCGCGCCAAACCAACATGACCTCTGCCGAGGCTAAGAGCTACATTGAGCGTTACTTTACGAAGTACCCTGCGATTAAGTCCTTAATGGACAAGATCGTAGATGAGGCTGTAGAGCAGGGCTATGTGACCACCTTGCTGGGCAATCGTGTCGTCATTAACGGCATTAACAACACGGGCTTAGGCCGCCGTATGGCTGAGCGTGCTGCCATTAATGCTCCAATGCAGGGTAGTGCCGCTGATATCATCAAAAAGGCCATGGTTGAGGTCATGGCGTACATTCAGACCCTGCCAGCAGATAGCGTCCACATGACGCTGCAGGTGCACGACGAGCTGGTCTTTGAGGTCAAAGAGGAGATCCTTGAGGAGTTCTGCGCCCAAGTCAAAACGATTATGGAGCAGGTCGTGACCTTGTCGGTGCCTTTAGAGGTGGGCATCGGTGTTGGTAAGTCGTGGGCTGACGCGCACTAAAGCTATGCTCGCACTCAGTGCGTGCTGAGTGCGGCTGGGGGAGGCAAGACTATGCATGCTCTAAATACCACGTAATGGTCTTGCGCAGCCCTGTCACAAAGGTCTCTTGTGGCTGCCAGCCTAAGCTCTGCTGTAGCTTACTAAAGTCAATCGCGTAGCGGAAATCGTGACCTGCACGATCGGTCACAAAGGTGATGAGCTGCTCGTGCTTGCCGTGTGGCAGCGGGTGCATCTCGTCTAGGAGCTGGCAAATCGTGCGCACCAGCGCGAGGTTGTCCACTTCATGGTGGCCACCTACATTGTAGGTTTCACCACTGTGCCCTTGATGGAAGATGAGATCGATGGCGCGGCAATGATCGAGCACATAGAGCCAATCGCGCACGTTTTTACCTTGGCCGTAAATCGGAATCTCTTTTTGCTGCAAGCAGTGCAAAATGGTCTTAGGAATCAGCTTCTCGTGATGCTGCTTTGGGCCGTAATTGTTAGAGCAGTTAGAGATGGTGGTGTTAAGACCGTAGGTGCGGTGGTAGGACTTGACCAGCAGATCAGAGCTAGCTTTGCTGGCGGAGTAAGGTGAGCTCGGATTGTAAGGGGATTGCTCAGTAAATAGCCCTGTAGCTCCTAAGCTGCCGTATACCTCGTCAGTAGAAATATGGTGAAAGCGGCTGTGCTCATAGCCTGCTTTGACCTGATCAGGGCCCTTAAACCAGTGGTGATAGGCGCTTTGCAAGAGTTTAAAGGTGCCTACGATGTTGGTGTTGATAAACTCTTGCGGGCCCGTAATGGAGTTGTCCACATGGCTCTCAGCGGCAAAGTGAATCACACCACGAATATCGTATTGCGCAAAGAGGGTAGTGAGCAGCGCCTCATCTGTGATGTCGCCCTGCACAAAGCGGTAGTTAGCGCAGTGCTCGCACTCGGTTAAGTGGGCAAGATTACCAGCATAGGTGAGCTTGTCGAGGTTGATGACCTCATACTCAGGATGGGCGGCACAAAAGAAGGGAACAAAGTTAGAGCCAATAAAACCAGCTCCGCCCGTGACCAGAATGCTTGTCCGTGCAGCCATGAGATCCCCTTGTTGTGCTGTGTTTGTCTTGCCCTTGCTTGTTTGTTGCAAAGAGGCGGTCTAACGAGCGCGCATCTTAAGCTTCTTAAGCGCCGTATTGCTCACGATAAGCGAGCATAGCCTCGAGGTGTGGCCGTAAGGTAGCATCTTGCTCGATGTAAGTCACCAAGTCGTCAAAGGAGACGATGGAAACGATCTCGATGCCTAAGGTGCGCTTAGCCTCATCAATGGCGCTTTCCTCGCCTAAGCCCTTTTCCTTGCGGTTTAAGGCAATTAAGGCGGCCTTAAAGTGTGCGCCATTGGCCTTAATAATGGCATCAGACTCGCGGATAGCAGTACCGGCGGTGATTACATCGTCAATGAGCATAACGTCGCCTTTTAATGGCGCGCCTACCAGATTGCCGCCCTCACCATGGTCTTTGGCCTCTTTGCGGTTGAAGCACCATGGCGTGTTGAGGTGATGCTCGGCACTTAAGGCCATGGCGGTAGCACAGGCTAAAGGGATGCCCTTGTACGCTGGGCCAAAGAGCACGTCAAACTTAATCTTGCTGTCGACTAAGGCGTGCGCATAGCAGGAGCCTAAGGCACAGAGGTCATCACCAGTGCAGAAACCACCGGCATTGAAGAAGTAAGGGCTCTGCCGACCGGACTTTAAAGTAAAGCTACCAAACTTCAGGACGCCACGGGATAGGGCCAGCTCGATAAAGCGTTGTTGGTATTCCTGCATGATTTCTCCTGCGCAAACAGCCGTAAAGTGGGCATGCTAAAGCAGCCAAATAGCGGATGGCACTTACTCCGAGGAGTAGTTGCCCCACTCTACTTGACTCTCAAGTGGTGGCGCAACGCGCCGCCGAAAATGCCCTCATTATAAGCCACTGATAAAGTCGCAAACAGCGTTACGGCTATATGCCGTGACACTGCCTTAGCGCTGCGCTAAGTGCACTTCCTTTTCGTCCACCGCATCAGAGAAGATCTCGTGGGTAGGAGCCGGAATATTGAGGTACTCCAGCAGCGAGCGCACCTCTGGAGTGAGCTCAGCGTAGACAAAGCCATTCTCTTGGCGCTCACCTACAATCTGCTGTAAGCGCTGTAAGAGATCACGCGCAGATCTAATGTGCAAGCGCTCTCGTAAGGTGCTACTACCGTATTGCTGGTCGCGCTTTAAGAGTGCGGCTTGCACCATGTAGTGTACGCTTAAGGCTAAGAAGATCAGGAAGTTCTTGCCGCGCTGCAATTGCGCAAGGCTCTGGTTAAAGTGCAAGGTCACAGGGTTGAGCTGGGCTTGCTCTATCTTAAAGACATCCATGCTCATGAGGTCAAACGCCTGCGTCGCTGTCTGTAGGCATTGCGCAGCTTGCATAGCCTCATTGACGTTGGCGACGCCATCAGAGACGATGATGCGCAGCGCCCCGCTTAAGCGCGCTTCCTTGCTGCTTATGAGCTGTTGCAGCAACTGCCAGAAGCGGCTTTGCTCTCTGTCGCTAAGAGGCTGTGGTGCAGCTGGAGCGGTGTCATCTTCATCCTCATCGAAGCTGACCATATCCTTACTGTCAGAAGCTGCATGTAATGCCTTGCTTTCTGCGATGGTGGCAGCTACGCCTATCTTACCGGTGCGCAGGTAGGTCTCACTTGGCATCTGCGGCGGTGAATCAAGCTCATCATCATCAGCCACACCAAAGAAGTCGTCCTCACTTGCATTGCCATTGTCAGTGGCGTCGACAGCTGCGGTAAGTGGGGTTGTAGTCGATGCAGAGGAGCCAAGATGCTCTTCGTCATCATCGTCATCAGCAACTCCAAAGAAGTCAGCATCATCGTTAGTATCATTGGTACTGCTGATGGTGGCTGCTACTGATGCCTGTGAGTTGTTCGACTTTGTATCGGTGCTGCTAGGCTTGTCGTCATCATCAGCGACTCCGAAGAAGTCAGACTCATCACCATCGTCAGCCACACCAAGGAAGTCATCCTCACCAGCATTGCTAGTGTTAGCTGATTCCGCAGTTGCGGCAGTTTGGTTGGCGGTCGCAGTAGAGGTGCGGCGAGGCTCATCATCATCATCGTCTGCTACGCCAAAGAAGTCAGCAGCATCATCTGCCTCAGCAAATAAGCTGTGATCCTCATTCTTTTTCTTTGCAGCAGCACGTGACTTGGCCGCTTCCTCTAAGCTCGCCTCCAGAGGTACATCCACAAAAGACGAGAGGTTAGCATGCACCACTGGCGCCTGCGCATTATGCGACAGCGCATACTTTTGGAGTAGCTGCTCTACATGCTCAAGAGCAATGCACTGCGTATCAGACAAGTGCACCTCTGCAGTTGTCGCAGGACGTTGCACCTTGTAGCTCTGCCAGAAGTGTCCATAGTGCTCGTTAACATCAGCAAACTCCATGAGCTCTTCGTCTTGCAGCATGGCAATACGCTGGTGCTCGATCTCCTCGGTGCGCTCCTCTCCCTCTTCACGCCGCTCTTGGGCTTCTTTGCACTCAAGCAACGTCTGCAGGTCAAACACCACATGAATGTACAGTGGCGTCGCCTCTTTACGAATTGCGGGACGGTGCTTAGTAGCGCTCTCACTGCTACCTCTTAAGATGCTCAGCGCATCTGCACTCACAAAGCGCTGGTTGAGCTGTAAGGTCAGCGCAAAACGCAGGTGCTCGCTCTCGTAATGCTGCCAGTGCAGGAGGGAGTCTTGGTAGCGTTGCAGCATGCGTCCAAACAAGCGCTGCTCACATGGTATGACCCATAAGAACTGCTGCCCTTGACGCAGTAACTCACGGAAGTAAGAAACGATAGGCTGCGTGCGACTCGTAACCACCAAGAGCTCTTTCTTGCCCTGATCACGGGTGACCTGTAATTGCTGTGGACTTAACACGTCGCTAGGGCGTAAAGCCGGAGTTGTAAACTGTGACGCTACCACAGTATCAGTAGCGGCGACGCTGCCTTGCTTGACATGCACGCGACGCACATTGGTGGTATTCTCGGCAAAGAGCGACTGCGTAACGCCATTATCGGTGCTGGTTCCATCTTGTCCCACGCTATCACTCAGGCCATTAATCGCACCTAATTCCGTGATGCTGCCTAAGCTCTTTAAAGCTACTTGCACCCGCGTAGCCTGCGCCAGAGCACTCTCCTGCTTCTCATGCTGGGACTTATGCTTGGTCGCGAGGGTAGTGTTTTCCTGCCGCACCTGAGCCGTCAGCGCGTCATTGCGTGGAGCATCCACCAAGCCTTGTCTAGAGCTCAGCAGTAGAGTGTTGTTGCTTACCGCTAAGGATAAGAACTGCGGCTCAATATTGTGAGGTAAAGCCTGAGCGCGCCAAAAGGAGCACATCTCCGCTACCGTCCATTGCTGTTCTCTGTAGGATTGAAACAGGTGTGGTAAGCCCGTGCTCTGATTGACCACAAGGAGCAGACGGTCATCTTGCGTTGCTGCAAAACGCTGCAGCTTGTTTTGCGTCTGGCTGTGGCTATATTGCGCTTCCTTGTAGAGTTTCACAATGGCCTGATCGAGGGCATCATCGTTGGTGTGCAGCTCGATCCGGTTGGTGTTTAAGCGATAGAGCAGATTGTTCGGGTAAGCGATATCCAAGGCGTAGTACTTGTCACCATAGCCTTGACGCTTTGCTACCAGAGACTGGATGGTCGCAAAGAAGTGACTGAGCTCGACATCGCTGATCTCTTGCAGCAGGGAGTTGATATCCAGCTCTGTCATACTCACAGGGTAGGCAAGGCGGGTATCTGCACAAAAGTGGACGTACTGGCTAAAGTCAATGGTGTGGTGCAGTAGGGTGTAGTACGCCAAAGAGAGAAGCTTGAGGTGGCGTCCTTGCAGGCTAAAGTGGCGATTTAAGGCCACCAGTAAAGGAGTAGAGGCTAAGATGTGATCGCACAGCCACGTAGCACCAGCTTGATAGTACTGCGTGGTTTGCATGGAGTTTTCGTCCGCCACGCCAGTCTTGGGACGAAAAACAAAGCGGAAATCATCGGAGGTGGCGTGCAGGCCTGAGGTGATAGCCTCGCGATAGACGTTATACGAGCGCAGCTCAGGGTGCTGGTCTAAGAACTCATCCTTCCACACCACTAAGCCCGTAGGCCCACCGACAATCTTGCCCACGGAGTGCTTGCCTTTGATGTAGACAATGCGCCCATGATACTTTTGCGGGGTGCAAGTCCAGAGGTAGTAGTACTTAGAACCAACGGTAACAACTTTAAGGGGCGGCAATTCAGGGGTATTGGTGGTGGGGGAAATGGCCATGAGAACTCCTCTGCGCGCAAAAGTTGTTACTGCAGATAGGTAGAGCGCGGAGCAGATGCTCCATGCTGCCTAGAGGTTATTTTGCCACCGTAAAAACAAAAAAGACACGATAACCTTCGTCACCGTGTCTTTTTGCTAGCCTTAGCTAGTACTGGGCTTCTTCCTGCTCCCCATAAAAAGAGCTTGAGCCCTATTCTAAAGCACCAATTAGCCTTGACGCTGCTTGTGCTTTGGATTGACGCAGATGATGCGCACTACACCGTGGCGACGCACCACCTTGCAGTTGCGGCAAATCTTCTTAACAGAAGCACCTACTTTCATTTCTTTACTCCGTCAGGACAGCTAGGCCCAAAGACCTAGCCATGAGTTTTTTAACGTCCGTAATTCCTGAGGTTGGCCTTGCGCATCAGGTCACCATATTGCTGGTTCATACGGTGGCTCTGCAGCTGCGCCACAAAGTCCATAATCACCACCACAATAATCAGCAACGACGTGCCACCAAAGTAGAACTGGACATTAAACCAGTTCATTAAAAGCTGTGGCACTAAGCAGACCAATACCATGTAAATCGCACCCGAGAGCGTTAAGCGCGTCATCACCTTGTCGATGAAGCGGGCAGTTTGCTCGCCAGGGCGAATTCCAGGAATAAAGGCACCACTCTTCTTTAAGTTCTCCGCCACATCGCGTGGGTTAAAGACCAACGCCGTGTAGAAGAAGGTAAAGAAGATGATAGCCGCAGCGTACAGCAGCTCATATAGCGGCTGTCCTGGCTGCAAGAAGAGCGATACCTCTTGCAGCACGTTGGCTACCGAGCTCTCACCTTGACCAAACCATGAAACGATGGTGCCAGGGAATAAGATGATCGACGAAGCAAAAATTGCTGGGATCACACCTGACATGTTGATCTTTAAAGGTAAGCTGCTCCGTGGTTGCGTGTACAGGCGGTTGCCCATCTGACGCTTGGCATAGTCGATCGGAATACGACGCTGGCCACGCTCGATGAACACCACGAAGAACGTAACTACGACCACTACCACGCCAATGATCAGCAGTGCGATGGTGGATAAATCACCTTGGCGTGCTTGCTCAAAGGTCTGCGCTAAGGCAGCTGGCAAGCCTGCCACAATACCGGCGAAAATGATAAGCGAGATACCATTGCCGATACCACGTTCGGTGATCTGCTCACCTAACCACATCAGGAACATCGTGCCCGTCACCAAGGATACGGTCGTTACAAAGTAAAAACCAAACCCTGGATTGTCCACCAAGCCCGGCATCATGTTAGGGATGCCGGTGGCGATGCCCACTGCTTGTAGCGCTGCTAAAAACAGTGTGGACACACGTGTGTACTGAGTGATCTTGCGTCTACCTGACTCACCTTCTTTACGAAGTTCAGCTAAGGTAGGGTTAATCACTGCCAATAATTGAATGATAATCGACGCAGAGATGTAAGGCATGATGCCCAGGGCCAGCACCGAGGCACGCTCTAAAGCACCACCACTGAACATGTTAAACATGCCGATGATCGTGCCACTTTGATCGTCAAATAGACGCTGCAGCACGTCAGCATTCACACCTGGTACAGGGATGTAAGAGCCCAGTCTGAACATGATCAGACCGATCACCACAAACAACAGGCGCGAACGCAACTCGCCGTTGCCGCCTTTGGCCTGAGCTTGCGCCTCTCGACCCTTTTCCAGGAGCGATTTCCTAGCCATGCAAATCTCCTAAGAGCGCACTTTTGTGCGCACGGCGATTACTTCTTCTTGGCAGCCTTTTCAGCCTTGTCCTTCTTGGCTGGCTTCTGCACGCCAGCAGCAGCTAACTTGTCCTGTAAGGCCTTGACCTTAGCAGCACGCTTGGTCGCCGCCTTCTCACGACGCTTGGCAGCATCAGTGGTGTAAGAGGCAACCTCAACGCTACCACCAGCAGCCTCAATGGCAGCCTTTGCACCGCGAGTTACCGCTAAACCCTTCACCTCAACCTTGCGCGTGAAGTTTGGCACCTTGGACAGCACGATCTTCACGTACTTGACCTTCTTGCCAATCAGACGGGCCTTTAAGAGGCTCTCCATGTTAACGACGTCACCCTCAATGCGGTTTAAGTCGTTTAAGAGCACCTCAGCAGTGACGTCAGCCTTGGCAGAGTAAAAGCCAAACTTAGGCAGACGGATCTTTAAAGGCATCTGGCCGCCTTCAAAACCTGGGCGGACATTTGGGCTCTTGCGAGCACCAGAACCTTTAATACCACGGCCACAGGTCTTGCCCAGGCCAGAGCCAATACCACGACCAACACGGACGTGGGCTGGACGGGAGCCAGCTGCAGGCTTGAGAGTATTCAGGCGCATCAGTTCTTACTCCTCAACCTTGACCATGTAGCTTACTTTGTTAATCATGCCGCGCACCGATGGAGTGTCTTCTAACTCCACAGTGTGACGAATGCGACGTAAACCCAAACCACGCATGGTGGCCACGTGATCTGGCTTGCGGCCAATGATGCTACGTACTTGGGTAACCTTGATGGTTTTCTTCTCGCCCATTTCTTACTCCAAGATCTCTTGCACCGTCAGACCACGCTTGGCGGCGATCTGCTCTGGGGTACGCTGCGAAGCTAAAGCCTTCACTGTAGCACGTACCACATTGATTGGGTTGGTGGAACCGTAGGTCTTGGCTAAGACGTTACGGACACCGGCCACCTCTAACACGGCACGCATAGCACCGCCGGCAATAATACCGGAACCTTCAGAGGCAGGCTGCATGTAAACCATGGAGCCAGAGTGCTCACCCTTGACGGCATGGAATAAGGTGCCATCGTTTAAGGTGATGTTCTTGTTGATGTTGCGACGAGCTTGCTCAATGGCCTTTTGAATGGCAGCTGGCACTTCAGAAGCCTTGCCATAACCAAAGCCCACGTGACCGTTACCGTCACCAACCACAGTTAAAGCGGTGAACGAGAAAATACGACCACCCTTTACCACCTTGGCGACGCGATTGACGGCGACTAACTTCTCTTGCAGCTCGCCTGCTTGAGTTTCATCTTTGTGTTGCATGGAGGGACTTCCTAGAACTTAAGGCCAGCTTCGCGAGCAGCATCTGCTAAAGCTGCAACACGACCGTGATACTTGTAACCAGAGCGGTCAAAAGCAACGCTCTCAACCTTGGCAGCTAAAGCGCGCTCAGCCACCACCTTACCGATCACCTTGGCAGCATCGATGTTGCCGGTGTACTTCAGATCCTTGACTAACTCCTTCTCTAAGGTGCTAGCGCAAGCTAAGACATGGCTGTCCTTGTCAATGATCTGAGCGTAAATGTGGCGTGGGGTACGAGTAACGACGAGGCGGGTAACTCCCAGCTCATGCATCTTGGCGCGAGACTTCGTAGCACGACGAATGCGCGATTGCTTCTTATCCAACATGGTGATTACCTCGATCCTTACTTCTTCTTAGCTTCCTTGATGCGGACCTGTTCGTCAGCATAGCGGATACCCTTGCCCTTATAAGGCTCTGGCTCACGATAAGCGCGGATATCTGCGGCTACCTGACCTAAAAGGGCCTTATCAAAGCCTTTCAGGACGATTTCGGTTTGGCTTGGAGTCTCGCAGGTAATGCCTTCTGGGAGCTCGTGCTCGATTGGGTGCGAGAAGCCTAAAGCTAAGTTTAAGACCTTGCCCTTAGCCTGAGCACGGAAACCCACGCCCACTAAGGTCAGCTTCTTCTCGTAGCCCTTATCGAGGCCCACCACCATGTTGTGCAGTAAGGCGCGGGTGGTGCCAGACTGCATGTTGGCCTCAGGACTGTCGTCTACCACCTTCACATGCAGGTTGTTGTCAGTGAAGTCGACAGTGACCTTTGGATGCACGTTTAACTGCATCTGGCCTTTCTTGGACTTAATAGTAATTAACTGGCCGTCGATGGAGACCTCGACGCCCTGAGGAACTAATACTGGTTCCTTAGCAATACGTGACATGTCCCCTCCTTACGCGACGTAGCAGATAACTTCGCCGCCTAAACCGTCCTTACGGGCGGCACGGTCGGTCATTAGGCCCTTAGAGGTGGAAATCACCGCAATGCCTAAACCATTCATGATGCGTGGCAGGTCGCGGCACTTCTTGTAAATGCGCAGGCCTGGGCGGGACACGCGTTGGATCATCTCAACTACTGGCTTGCCCTCGTAGTACTTGAGGCCGATCTCTAAGACCTTCTTGGTGTCGCCAGTAACGTTAACCGAGGCAACATAACCCTCTTTTAACAAAAGGTTGGCAATAGCCAGCTTTTGCTTGGAGGAAGGCATGGAGACCATCACTTTGCCGGAGGCTTGGCCATTACGGATACGGGTCAGCAAATCCGCGATAGGATCTTGCATGCTCATGTGTCTTCTCCTCTTACCAGCTTGCCTTGTGGAGGCCAGGAATCTCACCGCGCATCATGTGCTCACGGAGCTTAATGCGGCATAAGCCGAACTTGCGCAGGTAACCATGTGGACGGCCAGTTTCAGCGCAGCGGTTGCGCTGACGGCATGGGCTAGAGTCGCGTGGCAGGGCAGCTAAAGCTTGCACCGCAGCAAAACGCTCCTCATCAGACACAGAGACGTCGGAAATCTTTTGCTTGAGCTCTTGGCGCTTGGCAAAGTACTTGTTGGCAAGGCGCTGTCTCTTGAGCTCACGGTTCTTCATTGAAGTCTTAGCCATGATAGGTTCGTCCTTCTGCTTACTTAGCCTGCTGGCTGCGGAATGGGAACTTGAAGGCCTCTAATAAAGCACGGCCCTCTTCGTCGGTCTTGGCAGTGGTGGTGATGGTAATGTCAAGGCCGCGAATAGCGTCAACCTTGTCATAGTCGATCTCTGGGAAGATGATCTGCTCACGCACACCCATCGAGTAGTTGCCGCGGCCATCAAAGGACTTAGACGACAGACCACGGAAGTCGCGGATACGTGGGATAGCGATCACGATTAAACGCTCTAAGAACTCCCACATACGCTCGCCACGGAGGGTAACCTTGCAACCGATTGGGTAGCCTTCACGAATGTGGAAGCCAGCCACAGACTTGCGAACCTTGGTGATTAATGGCTTTTGACCGGAGATAGCGGCCATATCGCGTGCAGCGTTCTCTAAGACTTTCTTATCTGCAACGGCCTCACCGACACCCATGTTGAGGGTGATCTTCACAATCCGAGGGACTTGCATGACTGTCTTGTAACCAAACTGCTCCATCAGGGCTTTGATTACTTCCTGCTTGTATTGATCATGCAGTTTCGCCATCGTTTTTACTCCTGAAAAAAACTGCTATTAAGCGTTGCTGATGAGCTCGTTGTTCGACTTGTAGAAGCGCACCTTCTTGCCATCCTCGAAGCGGAAACCAACCTTATCAGCCTTGTTGGTGCTTGGGTTAAAGATGGCCACATTGGAAATGTGTAAAGGAGCCTCTTTGGTGGTAATACCGCCCTCTTGGTTAGTATTAGGGTTGGCCTTGGTGTGCTTGGTGACCTTGTTTACGCCTTCAACCAGCACGCGGTTTTCCTTGGTGAAAACCTGGAGAACCTTGCCAGTTTGACCCTTGCTCTTGCCAGTGAGCACGATCACCTCATCGTTGCGGCGAATTTTTGCTGCCATGGATGACCTCTCTTAGAGA
Organism: uncultured Succinivibrionaceae bacterium; assembly: GCA_949286015.1. Lineage (GTDB taxonomy): Bacteria > Pseudomonadota > Gammaproteobacteria > Enterobacterales > Succinivibrionaceae > Anaerobiospirillum. Next base: position 16,040 of record CASEBB010000074.1, read on the forward strand.
ACTTCTGGAGCTAAGGACACGATCTTCATGAACTGCTCGCCGCGAAGCTCACGGGTAACAGGTCCGAAGATACGGGTGCCGATTGGCTCGTGCTGACCGTTTAATAAGACGGCAGCGTTGCTGTCAAAGCGGATGACAGAGCCATCAGCGCGACGGACGCCCTTCTTGGTGCGCACGACGACTGCATCAACTACATCGCCCTTCTTGACCTTGCCGCGTGGGATGGCTTCCTTGACGGACACCTTGATGATGTCGCCAATGGCAGCATAACGGCGATGGGATCCACCGAGAACCTTAATGCACATTACGCTACGAGCACCCGAGTTGTCAGCAACGTCGAGCATAGTTTGCATCTGAATCATTGAAAAATGCTCCAACGGTTGGAAGACTTGAGTTTGCCTCTCAAAGGTATGAGGGCGCTGAATCATAGCACGGATTGGCGTTATGAGCAAGTTTTTTGCGAGGTGGCTCTCATTCTAAAGCTGATGTTTTTGGGATTGGTGAAAGGCCGTGGATAAGGCATTTGTGCTGAGAGTAGGGGGTAAGTTAGGCTTAAGCGTGCCGTATGAAGCTAAACTTAGGGGCAGGGGGAGCTGGGGGCTTAGGTGGCAGCAGTGTGCTTGCTGTGTTGCAAAACAGCTTATTTATCAGCTTTTGTTGTGTGATGCAGTGGTGCAGTGGTAGCAATTAAAAATGGGGAAGGAGTGCAGCTTTGTCAAGAGGTTGTCAGACAAGCATTTATTGCGGCAAACGGCGCTAAAAGCGCGTGTCTGTGCGGCACGCATAGAAGAGCAAATTGCGTTTAGGAGGGAACGAGAGGATGTTGTGTGAGGGGACATCGCAGAGAGGTGGTTGACGGCGCGGCAGAGTAGGGCGCAGTGCTGCTATTTTTGGGCTCTTCTTAGAAGTTGTGGGGAGCTTAGGAGGTAATGGTATGGCTAATTGCTGATTAGCACTGGCCTTAGCCTAACCACCTAAAGCTGGGGCATGAGGCTATACCCACAGATTCTGAGGAGAGCCTATTTTTGTCTTGTAACTTCGTAGTGTTGCTGCGCCCGCACGCTCGCTTGCTTAGTCTTTTTCGTAGAACTGGAAAATATTAGCGTTGGTCAGCTGCTCTTGCATGCGCCACGAGTTGTAGTCCTTGGCCAGATGCCCCACATCAATAGCACGATGTCCTGCTTTGGTCAAACGGTAGGCCAATACCGTAGCGGTGTGGCCAAGTATTACGGCGTTATGATACACATGTGACTAACGTCACAAAATTTAAGTGACTGATCCCATATAGGCCATAGCCCATGTAACATCAAAGGTATTAGTTTGAA
>CASEBB010000075.1 GCA_949286015.1 uncultured Succinivibrionaceae bacterium
ACCAGATTATAACGATGCACAGCACACTTATATGCTGGTTATGCTGGCTGCATTAAATTCATCCCCATAGCTAAACTCGCTAACTTAACGCCCATGGCTTGGTACCACAAAAAGATCCCTCAAAGGCTGAGGATGTGTGTACGCTGTGCTTGGCTAAAGCCCCAATACTAACTGTCGGCTAACCCCACTCTTACGAGTGGGGCATGCGCCGACAACTCTAGGTCATTTCCGCCATACTGTCTGCGCTAACTTTGTGAGATAATTACCCCATCACCTGCGCCCTTTTCTCGGCTTTTCCTCTACTGCCTATGCTCGCCAAAATTCTTGACTTCGCACCTGCTCTAGCCTTCTTTATCTCCTATCGCCTCTCCTCCGATCTCGTGCTCGCTACCGGCGTCATCATAGCCTGCTGCGTCCTCTCTTTTGTGCTGCAATATATCCTCTGGCACAAGATCTCGCGCATGCAGGTCTTCTTAACCGCCGCTGTCTTGCTCTTTGGCATCCCAACCATCCTCCTTAACGACCCGCAAATCATTAAGTGGAAGGTCACCGTCGTTAACCTCATTCTGGCTGTGGCTATCTTTGTCTGCCAGTTCCTGCTGCACCGTAACCCTTTTGCCTACCTCTTTGAAAAAGAGCTGCCTCTGCCACGGCACATCTGGGACAAGTTAGGCTACTCCTTTATGTTCTACTTCGTCTTCGCTGCAGGCTTAAACGTCATCATCGCTTTCTACCTGCCACAGCTCTTTGGCATCGATGACAAGAGCGCAGAGTCGTTATGGGTTGATTACAAGACCTTTGGTAACGCCATCTTAAACTTCGTCTTTGCCTTAGGCTGCATCTTCATTCTCATGCGCCGCTACCCAGACATGCTCGACGCCTTTAAAGAAAAGGCCGAGCCTGCCGCCGCAACGGCCACCGCTGCTGCCACGGCCACCACCTCTGCAACCGCGCCAGAGACAAGCGAGAGCTCCAACGCGCAAGCTTTACAAGCCGATAGCGCCAGCCCTACCTCCAGTAATAAAGCCGACGCTGCAAAGTAAATGAGACTTTGCTGACACTTTGCCTGCATAGCGTTTGCTTTTCCCCATGCTGCCCCTTATTCTTAAGGGATGCACTACAGGTGAGCGCCCTTTAGCTCAAGCTGCACTTTACTCTGACCATGGCCTGCGCACCTCAGGCCATGCCTGCACCTTTCCTTTCTCGCGCCCAGTTCCCCCCTGTACTTTCTTTGGTATTGCGACCAAGCCACTGCTTTATGGAGGATTCTCTTTTGGATAACTCTGTCATCAATGTGGGCAGTACACCGCGTTACGGTGAGTACGGCACCATTAAGTACGCCATTATCCCTGTCGCAGGCTTGGGTACGCGCTTGCTGCCAGCCACTAAGGCCATCCCCAAGGAGATGCTGCCTTTAGTCGACCGCCCGCTGATCCAATATGTGGTCTCTGAAGCCATCTCCGCAGGCATCAAGAACATTGTGCTTGTCACCCACTCTTCAAAGAACGCCATCGAGAACCACTTCGATACCTCCTTTGAGCTGGAAGCTACCTTAGAAAAGCGTGTGAAGCGTCAGCTGCTGGCCGAGGTGCAAAACATCATCCCTAAGGACGTCACCATTATGCACGTCCGCCAAGGTGAGGCCAAAGGCTTAGCTCACGCCATTATGTGCGCCTACCCTATCGTGGGTAAGAACCCATTTGCCGTGCTGCTGCCTGACGTAATCATCGACACCGCTAAGTCCGACCTACAAACGGAAAACTTAGCAGCCATGGTCAAGATCTTTGAGGAAACAGGCCAGTCGCAAATCATGGTGGAAAAGGTGCCACATGAGGACGTGATCTCCTACGGTATCGTCGATATCGGTGGTAAGGAGCTCTCTCCTGGCGAGAGCACGCCAATTCGCTCCATGGTCGAAAAGCCACCTGTCATGGAAGCCCCATCTGACTACGCCGTGGTCGGTCGCTATGTCCTGCCTGCCGAGATTTGGCCACTGTTTAAGCGCACGCCATTAGGTGCCGGTGGTGAGTTCCAGCTTACTGACACCATTGACCTGCTCATGAACATGGAAGGCGTTAACGCCTATAACATCTGCGGCTGCAGCCACGACTGCGGCAATAAGCTCGGTTATGCCGAGACCTTTATTGAGGTGGCCATGCGCCATCACGATATTGGCCCTGACATCATCAAGTTTATGCGCAAAGCTTTAGCCGAGCTGCCAAATGATCCTGAGGCTAAGGCCTAAAGATAGTAAGGAGCGAATGACTTAATACATGACGGAATTGAGGGCACGCATGCATACCTGCCCATCTCCAGATAGGCGCAGGCTCGCTTGCACCTGTTATCTCGAGGTGTTGGACGTTGCAACCACGCACCACTACATCCGTCACTTATTAGCTCACTCTTTTCTCAGCTTATGCTGAGGCTTAGGCTTAGGCTTAAGCCTAAGCTTGATTAAGCGGTGTGGTGTGCTCCCCTAAGCGCACCACAGCCGTCGCGCCTCAGGGCTGCTGCGCCTCAGCTCTTGCAGCCCCCAACTACCGTGTCATCCCCACCTGCTCTTACTGCTGCCCCTCCACTTTCGCTACTCCTCCTGCCTTGGCTCAGCTTTAGCATATCTATAGCATTTCTTCCCTACAGATCTACCAACGCTCTTGCGTGTGCTTTGCCCCTGCCCAAAAACGCGCCCTTGCTGTAAAATACACTAGTCTTATTGCCATCACCATTCTGGGACGGTGATGTACAGTACAGGGATTGTTTGGCTCTGAGGTTTTTGTAATGGCGACCTTTTCCCGTGCTCCTTCCACCCAAGAGCACCCAGCTTCACAGCTTCCTGCAGCTCTTAATGAGCTCTTGGCACTATTACCACCTCAAGAGCAAGATGCCTTACGTCAGGTCTGGCTCTTACACCGTCAAATCAGTATGACCCAAAAGACCTTAAACGACACCATCCCAACCATGCCTATGCATGAGCTGGTGCCGCCGCTTAACGCCTTTAATGGCCTCGTGGCCTCTTCTCCTGTCGCCCGCCTCTTACCTCAGGTCTTTACCGGCTATTCCTACGTGGCCTTACAGACCATGATCGGTGGCCTGAGCTTAAACACCCATTTTGCCCCAGAAGACATCTACACCCAGCAAATGCAGAGCATGCCACCACAGGCTATGCTCCTCTCGCCTAACAGCTGCCTGCGCAATATCTACCACTTAGGCTCATCACCACTGCGCACTAAGTTTATCGCGCAGCTTATTAAGTCTCTGCCAGAGGACAGCACCTACATTGCCGCCGTGACCTTAATCGAGGCGCCTTTAGCCTTTAACGACGGTACCGGTGCCGATGAAACTGTAGATGCCCGTAATGAGTACGGCCTCAATGCCCGTGCCTCCGGCGCATGGGGTACCAATGGCGTTAACGACAGCACTGTCGCTGACCCTAACCAGTACTTTATCCCGACGATTTTCCTCCTCACCTCCACTGGCTACTTTGTCGCTACCCTGACCTTAGAGCCAATGGAACACCCTTACCTACGCTTTGCCGATACCGCTGCGCAGCAAGCGATGTCCGATGAGGAGTATGAGTCGGCCTTAGCCTTAGAAGATAACTTAGACGCCGCTGTCTTCAACGCTTTAGCCAAGGTGGGGATTAAGCGTACCCGTGTGGAGCTGTGCCCTGCTTATGAGGTCACTATTCCACCTACCCACCAAGACCTCTTTAGTACGCAATTACACAAGCTGGCTCACTCTGGCCACGACTTTACGGTGGCTATCCCTTCGGACTTTGCCTTAAGCTGGGTCTTGCAGCCAGCGCTCCTGTCGCAATTGCTGCGTGCGGGCACCTCGTCCCCATTTGATCCCAACTACCTCACCGGCTCATGGGCGCTGCCACTTAACAGCGGCAGTGTGATCGACACGGATACCCCGCAGGGAGCGCAATTAGGCCCTGATAAAGTGGCTCCACGCCCTGCTTTTGCTCCCGCCCCAAGCCGCGAGCTGCAAACAGTATGGTTACGCCTGCCAGATTTCGAGCACCGCTTTAACTTAGGTGGGATCTTTGATCGCACCGGCAAGAGCGTCATTAAAGACGTCTTTAACCTCAATTTAGTGCTCGATCAGGATCCAGCCTTAAAAGACAAGGACGAGCCACAATACTGGGTGTACATGTCGTTGCCACAAGAGCACTACGCCCACGAAGAAGAGCGCATTCGCTTGGATGTGGAGACCTGCCTTGCTAATGCCAACTTCTTTACCATTAACGAAGCGCAAAGACGGCTGCGTAAGAGCCTCATTACTACCCAGTACACTATAGACGAGCTGGCACTGCAACGACACGTCTTACAAAAGCTAGGTACCTTAGAGGTTACTAACGTTATCCGTCCGCTACAACAGTGGCAAGAGATCAAGAGCACCACGCGCCATCTGATGGCGCAAATGCGTGCTTACCTCCAAGAGCAAGGTACATGGCAACCACAAGTGCGTCCTTTTACGCTGACGCGCTTCTACGATGGCACCTCACGCCGTGCGGGCTTAGAGATTGATGGCCGCAGCTTAGTGTGCCTGCTTTATCCTGAGCACTTTGACTTTGAGGACTTTACCGCGAGTTTTGACCTGCCACAGCAGCAAGAATGCTACGCTCAGGCGCAAACGCAATCGTGGCGCGCCCTCTACAGCGGTCTGTTACACCTGACCGTGCCACAAGGACAAAAGGTTTACCTCAATGTCGAGCTGATGCAGGGTGCGATCTTTGTTTTAGGCTTAATGCTGTCGCAACAGCACCATGTGCAACAGCGCTTAAAGGAGCTGATTGCTACCATTAACCATGCTACCCATGGCTTAAGCGTGCTCTTACAGTCGCAGGAATTTACCTCCTGCCCATATGCGCTGCACCAAGAGCTGCGCACGCTGCATCAGACCTTACAGGGCCTGCAACAGCGTCACAATGCCTTGATTGCTGCCACGCACTGCAACGAGCCAAGCATCAGAGACTTCTTACAGGTGCTCAACAATCCTGCCGCCAAGGTCGGCTTAGGCCAGCATTATGGGCACACCCTGCTGTGCCTGTGGACTCTGGGCTTATTGGGCTTAGACCTAAAGGCCTTAACGGCGAACATTCGTCCTCATATGCCAGCTGACAGCAAGACGGCATAAGGCCAATCCTACCTGAGGACGGTGCACCATGATGACCCTAAAGGAGAGCGTTTTCTCCCTTGTTCCTTAAGAGTATTTGCCCCTATGTCTTTGGCTTAAAATCGCCTTTGTGGTGGGGTTAAGCCCCTTGATGCAGCAACCTGATATGGAGCATCAAGCGTCGCTACCGCGACGTATCTCTGAGGTAGGTTAATGGCCAGTAGCTGTGCTCACACATGGGAAAACGCTCTCCCCTGATTACCCTAAAGTCCGGCATCTATTAAGTAAATCGTTCTCTACCCCTTTCATTTTTCCTCCTCATTACTCACCTGAGCGCTCTCGGCTAGCGTTCAGGGGCATAGCCCCTTTTCTCCATGCCCCTACTGTGCTTTGTGCAAAAGCACAGTGCACGCTGCGCTATTTTTAGGCAGCGCCCGCTCCAACACGTCTTTCCTCTGCCCCTGTGCTACCATTAGCCTTTCTGCAAACGGCTCCGTCAGACCAGCCGCTGTCTTGTTTTTCTCTGCCGCCTTACAGTGTCGTCACGACGCATGGGCTGCGTCTATCCTCTGTCTGCCTATAGAGGCCATCACGACTCTATGGCAGCTATCACGTGGTGCGAGCATAGACCAGCTCCCCGCCAAAGATATGTCTTGGGAAAAACACGCCGCTTACTCTGACGCTGCGTTTAAGCTTATGTAAGGCAACACTCCGGTTCCCTGCTGCGTTGCACTCCACTCTACGTTACTCCAGCTACTCCCCAACCCTAACCACATGCCACGACTCCCTACTGAGTCACCCAAAGCAAAAGGCCTCACTCCTTAGTGCTTGCATCTCTGTTAATGGTTGGTTCGTAGCGGCAGCAGGCACTCCTGAGCGCCGAGGACAGTTGATGAAACCATCCCCATCACCACGCTCTGCAGTACAGAGCTCTCACCATGTGCCTCCTCCATCAGAGCAAGAGCAATATGCGGCACAATTTACCCAATTAGATAAGGAAGCGCTGGCCACGGTGCTAGCGGCCGTGCTGATTACCGTGCTCTTTTGGGCAGCCATTTACTTTACGGCTGACATTCAAAGCAGCATCTTGGCGATGCCGCTGTGGTTTGTGATCAGCTGTCTGGGCGGCTATCTCTTTTCTATTGTGGTGGTTGTGGTACTGGTGACGAAATTCATGAGCAACAGCCGCTTAGACGTGCCCTCACTGCAACAGCTGGAAAAGACGCAGAAAAACGCCTCGCTAGAGCCTGAGCCAGAGTCTGCTGTCACCGCGCATGACACTAACCAGCAACAGCAGCAACAGCAAAAGGACGCCTAAACCATGCAGCAAATTCTGCCCTTAGTCCCGATTGCGATCTTCTTTGTGGTGCTGCTCTTTATTGGCTACGTCGCTGCCTACAAAGCCAATCGTACCCGCCAATTCAAAAAAGAGTACTTCCTAGGCTCGCAAAACTTAGGCGGTGTGGTGCTGGCCATGACCTTGGTCGCCACCTATGGCTCCGTCTCGAGCTTTGTCTCTGGCCCTGGTATCGCGTGGAATTTAGGCTTAGGCTGGGTGGTCTTTGCCGCTCCCCAGATCATTACCGCCTTTTTGATCTTGGGTGTGCTCGCCAAGCGTATGACCATTCTCACGCACCGCACCGAGAGCCTCACTGTTATCGACCTGCTCTATGAGCGCTTTCACTCCAAGGCGGTGTCCCTGCTGCTTGCGATCCTGCTCATTATCTTCTTTATTGCCATGATCGTGGGTCAGTTTATCGGTGGTGCGCAGATCTTTGCGGGCTTAACCGGTATCGACTACAGCTTAGGCCTCATCGTCTTTGCCTTAGTCACGGTGCTCTACTCCTCAGGTGGCTTTAGAGCCGTAGCCTTAACTGATGCCGTCTGCGCTATTCTCATGCTCACGGGCATGTTTATCTTAGGCTATGTCATCCTCACTAAGGGTGGTGGCCTTGAGCAGGTGATGCAGACCATTGCCAGCGTCAATATTGACGAGGCTACGGGTATCAGCCGCAACTTAGAGTACGATGCTGGTGGCGCCCTGCCACTGAGCTTACTCTTATCGACATGGGTCTTGGTGGGCTTTGCCACCATGGGCCTGCCACAATCCTTAGTGCGCTGTATGACTTATCGCTCCAGCTACGAGCTCCATAAGTCGATGATCATTGCCACTGTGATCTGTGGTGCCTTAATGATTGGTATGACCCTACTGGGCGTGTTAGCCCGTGCGGTGGTCACCTCTTTACCCGAGGGCGCCACTACTGATACGGTTATCCCGACGCTGATTGCGACGCAAATGCATCCGCTGGTAGCAGGCTTAACCATTTTAGGCCCACTGGCAGCGACCATGAGTACGGTCAGCTCGCTTTTGATTGCGGCCGCATCGGCGGTGATTCGTGATCTGTTTAAGGCCATGCACCGTGAGAGCAACAGCCGAAGCCAGGGCCAAAGCCAAAGTAATGGCGCAGGCGCTCAGGATTCCACTTCGGCAGCGGCAGCTGACAGTGAGCAAGAGGCAGAGACAGAGCCAGAGCTGGTACAAGAGGCGGTGACAAAAGACCTTAGCTACCATGAAAAGGTCATTATTAAGGGCACCACCTTAGTCATGGGTATCATTGCCATTGTCTTAGCACTCTACCCACTTGATGTGGTGGCGTGGGTGAATCTCTTTGCCTTTGGTGGCTTAGAGAGCAGCTTCCTCTGGCCGGTGATCTTAGGCATGTTTTGGCAGCGCTTTAACCGCACGGGTGTTATTGTCAGTGTAGTGGCGGCCATTGCCGTCTACACCGTGTGCATGCTGCTGCACGTCTCGCTGTTCTCGTGCCACGCCATTGTACCAAGCTTGCTGGCGGGCTTTATCGGCGCGGTGGTAGGCACATGGATTGGTGAGCTGCGTGGAGAGCGTATGGATCAGCGCACCCATGATATCTTCTTCCCGCACAAGCCCTTTGTGGCGAGATAAGCGCTAACGTGCAGCGCACAGCGAGCGCAATGCCACTACACAATACTACACAACAAGGGGTGCACGGTCGTAAGGCGGTGCGCCCTTTTTGTTGCTACACTGTAACCTCGTGGGGTACAGGATATGGCAGTAGCAATGCCCTTTGGTTGCGGCCGCTAAGTGCTGCGTATGCTCCCATCCAAACTTAAGATAGTGCGCGCGCTGCGCGCCTTTGCGCCGTCCAGCGGCGCTTTACCTTAAAGATAGCCACAGCTCTACGCCTTTACGCTGTTTGCTGCTGTCCTCTCGTGGTGGCCTTTGCTGCTCTACAAGAACAAAAAGGGATATCTGCGCTGCAGCTTACAGCTACCGGCATGGCCTCACAATAAGCTCTGCTGTACTTGAGGTAGCCAGCTTTGCTCTCTGGGCGCCTCAGGAATCACAGCGGAATCGTGGCAAAACACGCCCTATCTCCTGAGAGGCTACGGGCCGCCTTTTACCTTAGAGGTATAGGCTTTCCTACTCCTCAGGGTTTAAGCGCTTAAGCTGCGCGGCCAGCTCGGCCCAGCCCAGTGCCTGCTGTGGTTTGGCTGCACTCATTACAGCTGAGCTGTGATCCAACGGCGTAGCCGACGAAGCAGACACAGGCGACGATTTTGCGGTCGCTGCTGACGCCTTCGGCGCTAAGCCATGTGCAGTGCTCTGTTGCTGCTGCGTTTTAACAGCGCCCGCCCCCTGTGGCCACGCGCTCGGTAGCTGCCCAGCCCCTGACGTTTGCCATGGTGCCGGTGTCCATGTAGCTGATGTAGGCGATGGTGCTGACGCTACAGGGGTAGCAGTTTCTGCCTTTTTCCTTACAGGGGCAGCTTGAGGCGCTGGTACCGCTCGCGGCGTTGGTATTGGCGCTGGCACTGGTGCTTGAGATTGCGCTTGTGCTTGAGCTTGCTGTTGCCAATTGAGCACCTCCTCCGGCACCCCAAACTCCAGCTCCTCATCATCAAGGAAGTCAGCAGCATCAGCCATAAGGCGGCCCATTGGTGGCGGCGCAATGGTGGCTTCAGACACACCGGTATCTGTCAGCACAGCTGGCATGGCACTACTCCCTGTATCCTCTACGCTCTCGCTGGTAGTGGCCAGAGCAGGCGCTGCTGTAGCAGTGGTTAGCTGGTCAAGGATTTCCAGCTTCATGTTCCAATTGAGGGTACGCTTGGTCTTAAGCTTATCAAAAGCAATCACCAGCGCTTGGGAGTCGTAGAGCACCTCCTCAATGGTGCCATTGCCCATAATGTGGTGAAACACCCGCATGCCCGCCGTAAACTTACAGGCGCTGCTGTTAGCTAACCATTTGCTGTTGAGGGTGTTATTTAAGGCTGCTGTTGCGCCCTGCGCTCTGCTACTGCCATTGCCACTGAGCACCACTGACTCACCAAAGAGCTGCTCCCTCGTCTCACCACGCGCCAGCCGCTCTTTTAGCTGCGCTAGCGTGAGGTTAAGTAAGCCACAGGTGCCCATTTCGTTATAGTGGCCCTCTTGCAGCTCCAATAAGAAGCGTGAAGGCTCACGTGGTGCCTTGGTGCGCTGCTTATCACCTATGGTGCCAGTGCTGATCACCAAGGTACCACCAGCTTCCAGCAAGAACAGCTGCTTCTGGGCACGGGTCATGGCCACATACATGAGGCGACGCTCTTCCGCGACATTCTGCTCGCTGATCGACTTGCGGCTAGGGAACACGGCCTCATTAAGGCCAACCACAAAGACGTAATCGAACTCGAGGCCCTTAGCGTTATGCACGGTCATGAGCCGCACAGAAGCGACGCCGTTACGCTCGGCATCATCACTGGAGGTCAGCAAGGCCACGTTGTTGATGAAATCTGCTAAGTTCACCGCCTCATCTTGCTGCTGCTCAAAGTTGTGCAGGTAGCTCTTAAAGGCCGCGATGTTCTCAAGGCGCTCATCCTCACCACGGGTCTTGATGTACTCTTCGTACTCCACCATGCTGAGGAGCTTTTCTAAGTCCACCAAAGGCTTATCTAAAGGCTCAGCTTGCAGCTGCTGCATGATGGCGATAAAAGCCCCCACGCTGGTGCCCTTGGCGATCAAACTATCGTTTTGGTGGTTAACTAAGGCCTGAAACAAAGAACAGTGCTCTTGACGTGCCCAGAGCTCCAGCTGCTCCATGCGCTTGCTACCAAAACGGCGTGGCGGAACGTTTACCACCCGCCGTAAAGCGGCATCATCATCGAGGTTAAGACGCAGGCGGATGTAAGCTAAGAGGTCACGAATCTCCTTGCGATCGTAGAAGCGCACGTCACCAAAAATGGTGTAAGGGATGTGCTCGCGAATCAGGGCATTTTCCAGCTCCATGGACTGGTAATGGGCCCGATAGAGCACAGCAATGGTGTCACCCGCCGCCAGCTTTTGGATCAGCTTAATGGTCTCGACTACGTAGTCAGCTTCACTATAGACCGAGCCACAGTGCACGACAAAAGGCTTTAAGCGCTCGGCAGGCGCTAAGGACAGCGGTGGCGTACTCTTACTTCCCGTGGACGCTGGCAGCGCAACTTGCCTGCCACTAAAGGAGGTCAGCTTACTTAAGCCCTGAGGTAAATTGGCCTTGGCTTGCACCTGCCGCAGTAAATCTTGCTCTTTGCGCGAGCGAGAGACAAGCTTAGGATCAGGAGGTAGCACCATCTGCTCAGGGGTGATGTCCTGACGCATGGCAATCAGTGGCTTTCTGATCTCATCACCGTTATTGCTGATGACATCATAGGCAGCGGTGAGGATAGGCGCGCTGGAGCGGTAATTCTGGGTCAAAAAGAGGCGCTGGGAGTTCTCGGGATGGTTGATGATAAAGTCGTTAAAGAAATCAACACGGGCGCCGCGAAAGGAGTAGATAGTCTGGTCAGGATCACCCACCACAAAGAGGTTACCGACCTTATGGGAGAGGATCTCTACCAGATCGTACTGGTCACCGTCTATATCCTGAAACTCATCGACTAAGATGTAGTTGAAGCGCTCTTGCCAGCGCTCGCGTACCTCAGGGAAGCTCTTTAAGATGTGCAGTGTGAGGATAATGAGGTCGTCAAAATCCAAGGTGTAAGTGGTGCGCTGGGCAAAGAGATAGCGCCAAAAGATCTTATTGAGGGGATCAAGGGCTTGCTCGCTGCGGCGTAAGAGCTCGGTGCTGTCGGCACCGACAAAGGCAGGGACGTAGTCCTTTTGGTCTTCTTTGGTGGCGTCGATAAAAGCCCAGACCTTACGCAGCGGGTAGCGCTTACCGTCGATCTTGAGCTCCTCTAAGATCGGCTTCAGGATTTCGTAAACGTCGCGCACATCGGCAATAGTAAAGGTCTTTGGCCAGCCGACGGCGGTAATTTCGTCACGTAAGAAGAGCGCACAAAAGCCGTGGAAGGTGGTGATAAAGGGGTTACCGACAAGGGAGCCGCATAATTTGCGCACACGAGCGCGCATTTCTTCAGCGGCGCGGTTAGTGAAGGTCACAGCCCACAAGGCTTGCGGGGCAATACCATAGGCTGAGAGCAGATAGGCGTAGCGGTAGGTAAGGGTACGGGTCTTACCTGTACCGGCACCGGCATGCAGACAGATATAACCCTCCGTTTCCTGCACGGCGTTTTGCTGCTGGGTGTTGAGCTCGGCTAAGAGCTGAGAGGAGATATCTTCCATGCCCTGTTCCCCAAGTGTTGGCACTGATCGCTAAATCGAGAGGAGAAAGTTCATTTTCTATTATAAGGCCACCTGTAATAGCACAAGGGTAGCTGGCGTTGCCTGCGAGTTCTGATCTCGAAGGTAAGCCCATGGCTGCATCCACTTGGAGTCATGAGTGGCAAGGGCATAAGCGGCGCATGCGTAACCTATATCTCGAGATGAAACCGCTAACCAACGCCACTTGGCGTAAAAGCATGATGCGCAGAGCGAAACGCTCTCTGTGCACACAGCGGCGCCTAATGTGCCCTATCTCAAGGTGAGACCGCTAACCAACGCCACTTGGCGTAAACACACAAGGTGCAGCGCGGCACGCTCTCTGTGCGCACAGCAGCGTCTGCAGCGCTCTCTATCTCGATGTGAGACCGCTGGCAGCCCATGGGAGTACAGGATGTGCTTGCCGCCCCTTGTCCCCAGAGAAAACAAAGAGGAGTTAACCTCAGGCTAACTCCTCTGTGCTTTCTCAGATAGATTCGTGCTCTTAGGAGCTACCGCACACCGCCATAGCCCCGCAATGGGTGCTAAACCTTAAAGAAGGCCAGCGCCTCACGCAGCTTCTGCAGATCCTGATACGCCTCATCCATCGAGTCGTTCTGAGTCTGCGCATCATTGGACATGTCAGTCGTAGCCGAGCTGACGCGCTGCATGTTGCTGGAAATCTCCGCTGTGGCCGTGGTCTGCTCTTCAGCTGCCGTCGCAATGTGCGTGATCTGTCCCGTGACATCAGTGACACGGTCATTGATGTTAGAGAGGGTGGTGATAATGTCCTGCGCATTACCGGCAATGGTGTCCATATTCTCCACCGAGGCCTTAATCGACGTGGTCGCCGCTCCCGCATCATTTTGGATGGATTGGATCATGTCCGAGATTTCTTTGGTCGAAGCCGTAGTACGGCTGGCCAGAGCTCTGACCTCATCTGCCACCACCGCAAAGCCACGTCCGGCTTCACCAGCACGCGCCGCCTCAATCGCCGCATTTAAAGCCAGCAGATTGGTCTGCGCGGCGATCTCATCAATGGTGCTGACAATCGAGCCAATCTTATTGGTCTGCTGCGCTAAGCTCTCGACCTTATTGGCGTTGTCCTTGGTCAGCTCAGACTGCTCACGGATTCTATCCACCGCCGTTTGCACTTTGGTCAGGCTGTCAGAGGTCAGCGCTTGGCACTCATTAGACCCCGTCACCGCGCTCTCACAATTGTTGGCAATATCCGAGGTTGTAGACACCATCTCATCAGCGGCAGCTGCTACCGTCACCGACTGGTTCTGCACGTTGGCCGAGGAATTGGCAATTTGGTTTGAGAGGTCGTGCAGCTGGCCCATGCGGCTTTGCAGCTGATCGCAGGAGTTCTTGGTGAGCGTCACGATGTCCTTGATCTTATTGCGCATCTGATCAAGCACGTTGAGGCTCTTACCAAACTCATCTTGGTAACCCTGACGTAAGGTGTAACTGAAATCACCATCGGCTAAGGCCTGCAGACAGGACATCTGCGCCTTGAGGGTCTTATTCATGTAGCCAGAGATGAAGAAGGCTAAGCCTAAACCAATGACCGCCGAGCCAATGGTCAAGATGCCGGATAAGTAGATGCTGGCAGGATTAGCACTGCGCTGCGCCACCATCGCACTGTAGAGCGCTTGTGCGCTAAAGACATCATTGCAGGCACCAGCAGCCTCAATCGCAGAGATATGGGCCTCGGAGATGTAGCGACCTAAGATAATGTAGGCATTAGCGTCAGTGGCATATTGCAGCTCGTCTAACAATCCCTCCATGCTATCAGCAGCATGACTGGCCTTATCTCTGATAAGAACCATTATTTTGGCGTAGTTTGGATCGAACTGCACCATATCCTTATTGAGTGATTCCTCCGTCAGACTCGCAGCGGCATTACGAAAATCCGCAATAATGGTGCGCGCATCCTGCTTGAGCTTAGAGAGGTTATTGGAGCTGTCGCTGGTATTAAGACCAGCAATCCACTTAGTATCGCCGTCGATCAGGGTGTTCTGAATGGAAATCGCTCGCGCCATGGTCTTGCTGGCGATCGTATCGATGTTGTTAGCCGCTTGCTGCACCTGCATCATGCTGGAGATGGCGACCAAAGCCACAATGATATTGAGCGCGATCACCACAATGAAGCCCAGAAGCAGCTTGGCTTTGGTGCTAAGGTTATAGAACGCAGTCATACTCAAAAAGTCCTTATGCAGGGTTCACTTTCACGGAGCCAGTTGTGAGCAACAAAACCAAACAACAAAAGGCAGCAGGCTATACCATGTGCAGCTTGCCCCTGACGGGGCGTACAGCTGCTACGGCGAACAATATAAACAGCTAATGCACTTATTTGCTTGCCTTAGACCATCGCAACCCCGAGCAAGAACTCAGCCCAAAGATACCGCTTAGACTTGGCTCATATGGTGTAAGAGCCATAAGACCGATACATAAGCCAAAGTGCTGCATTTATCACTATGTAGAATTTGCTCCCCAAAAAGAAGCAATAGACGTAAAAGCGGTCTACATGGGACAAACGCGGTCTTGAGCAGACTGTCCTAGGAATGACTAACTTAATGGATGACTGACTTTATGGCCATCATGCGCGACAGCTCTTAAGGAAGGCACAGTAGGGAAGGGATAATAGCAATTATTAATACAACCCACCCTCACCTTACTCCACAGGGAGTACGGGGTTAGCTTGACGCCCTGTGCCTACATCGCCAAAAAGCCAAAAAAAGAGGAGTCAACCCGCAGGCTGACTCCTCCGCACTTTCTCATATAGGATCGTTCAGGGGCTACTGCTACTGCACTACGCCAGCGCCTTAGCCCCGCAGTTGGTGCTAAACCTTGAAGAAGGCCAGCGCCTCACGCAGCTTCTGCAGATCCTGATACGCCTCATCCATCGATTCATTCTGGTTCTGCGCATCATTGGACATGTCAGTCGTAGCCGAGCTGACGTGCTGCATATTGGTGGAAATCTCCGCCGTAGCTGTAGTCTGCTCTTCAGCAGCAGTGGCGATATGCGTGATCTGCCCCGTGACATCAGTGACACGTTCATTGATGTTAGAGAGGGTGTTGATAATGTCCTGCGCATCCCCAGCAATGGTGTCCATATTCTCCACCGAGGCCTTAATCGACGTGGTCGCCGCATTGGCCTCGCTTTGGATGGACTGGATCATGTCCGAAATCTCTTTGGTCGAAGCCGTAGTACGGCTAGCCAGAGCTCTGACCTCATCAGCAACCACCGCAAAGCCACGACCGGCCTCACCGGCACGCGCTGCCTCAATAGCCGCATTTAAAGCCAGCAGATTGGTCTGTGCGGCAATCTCATCAATGGTGCTGACAATTGAGCCAATCTTATTGGATTGCTGCGCTAAGCTCTCGACCTTGCTGGCATTGTCCTTGGTCAGGTCAGACTGCTCGCGGATTCTGTCTACCGCTGTTTGCACTTTGGACAGGCTGTCAGAGGTCAGATCTTGGCACTCATTAGAACCCGTCACCGCGCTCTCACAGTTGCGAGCTATATCCGAGGTCGTCGACACCATCTCATCAGCGGCAGCGGCCACCGTCACCGACTGGTTCTGCACATTGGCCGAAGAGCTGGCAATTTGGTTCGAGAGGTCGTGCAGCTGGCCCATACGGCTTTGCAGCTGATCGCAGGAGTTCTTGGTGAGCGTCACGATGTCCTTGATCTTATTACGCATCTGATCAAGCACGTTAAGGCTCTTACCGAACTCGTCTTGGTAACCCTGATTCAGGGTGTAGCTAAAATCACCACTGGCTAAGGCTTGCAGACAGGACATCTGCGCCTGCAGGGTTTTATTAATGTAGCCAGAGATAAAGAAGGCCAAGCCTAAGCCAATGATAGCCGAGCCTAAGGTCAGAATAATCGAAAAGTAGATGCTCGCTGGATTGGCACTACGATTGGCAACAAAAGCACTGTAATGAGCTTGCGATTGGAAAATGTCATTGCAAGCACTAGCAGCATTAATTGCAGCAACGTGGCCTTCGGTGATGTAACGGCCTAAGAGAATGTAGGCATTGTCATCATCGGCTGCTTGCAGATCACCTAACAAGGCTTCCATCTGATCGGCAGCCAGACTGGTGTTAGATTTGATGGCGTCAATGATGTTGACGTAATTTGGGTCGGCGTGCACCATATCCTGATTGAGTGAAGACGCCGTCAGACCATTAGCGATGCTACGGAAATCCGCAATAATGGTGCGTGCATCCTGCTTGAGCTTATTGAGGTTGTTGGAATTGTCGCTGGTGTTGAGACCGGCAATCCACTTGGTGTCACCGTCGATCAGGGTGTTCTGAATGCTGATAGCACGCGCCATGGTATGGCTGGCGAGGTTATCAATGGTGCCAGCTGCTTGTTGCACTTTCGCCATGCCGTAGATGGCGACCAAAGCCACAATGATATTAAGCGCAATCACCACGATAAAGCCAAGGAGCAACTTAGCTTTGGTGCTCAAGTTATAGAACGCAGTCATGCTCAAAAAAAGTCCTTATGCAGGGGTCGCTCTCACGATGCCAATTGGTAGCAACGAAACAACAAAAGGCAGCAGGTTATCCCCTTAGCAGCGTGCCTCCAGCTGAGGCATACATAAGCTGCAGCGAACAAAATGGAATAAACCCTAAGTACAAAGCGCTAAGCTCTCCGTCCGTATATGCCCGCAGAGTAAGGTGCCTTTACGGAAACAGAGCTAAGGCTATGGGAGCTCAATGTGCGACCCGAGAAAAAGAAGTAAATTCCCCCAAGAACAGCACAGAACCAAGGTTTGACAACAAACAAGTGCTGATTGGAGGAATAGTGCTCTAAAGAGGGGGTGCAGCTCTTTAGTCACACCAAAAAAATAGGTACAGTTACAGCTACTTGGCCGTATTTATCTGCCAGAAAGCCCTGCATCCTAGAGCAAGAAATCAGCCCAAAGATACAGCTCAGACGCGTACATGATGGTTTAGGGGCCATCATGCTGATACATAAGCAAAAGAACGGAAGTCAGTACTATGGAGAAAAACTCCACAAAATTAACAAAGGACAGTGGCTACGAACCATTATGGGGCAGAAGTGGGCTTAAAAAACGGCCTTATGCCGCATAAGTGTCAAGTTTTCAGCACATATAACAAGATACAATGTGAATGGGCACTTAAAGTGCATACGCGCGGGCAAAAACGGAGAAGAGATATCCACACAGAGTAGACGATAGTAGAATGGATTGTTCTGGCTTATGGTGGGAGCTTTGGCCACACACTGCAGCGCCTACAGGCGCTTTTATCTCGAGGTAGCGTCAGCGTAGCTGGTCTTAACTGCGAGCAGATGGTGGGCAGCATTGCTCGATGCCGCAGATCGCTCGCGTATGCTCCCTAATGAGCAGTTCTTAAAGTTGTTCCCTCATGAGCAGCCTGTAGATCTACCCCTTCCTACCAA
>CASEBB010000076.1 GCA_949286015.1 uncultured Succinivibrionaceae bacterium
AAGGTGGTTGACCCAACTGTTCTGGCTAATTTAATCCTCAATGGCCAGAAGCTGAAGACTGCCTAAACCTATGGTGGAACTTTCTGTACTGTTCAGTAGCCAGTGACTCGACGTGGATATTCTGCTCACGCAGCAGCTTACCACCCTGTTGGAAGGCCTTTTCAATTAAGAAGCCCATACCGACGATCTCAGCTTTGGCTTGGTTGGCTAAATCGATGATACCGTTAGCGGCCTTACCATTAGCGAGGAAATCGTCAATAAAGAGCAGGCGCTCACCGGCGTGGATAAACTCACCGGAGATGCAGATCTGGTAGGTGGTGTTCTTGGTAAAGGAGAAGACCTCGGTGACGAGCATGTTGCTCATGGTGGATGGCTTCTTTTTCTTAGCAAAGACCACCTTTTTGTGGGCGAGGTAACCCAGCATTACGGCAGGGGCGATACCGCTGGCTTCGATGGTAACGATCTTGTCGTAGGAGGCAGGATCGAAGCGGCGATTAAACTCCGCGCTCATTTGCTCGAGCAAGTCAGGATCAAGCTGGTGATTAATAAAGCTGTCTACTTTCAAGATGCCGCCTTCAAGGCTTTTACCTTCTTGCTTGATGCGCTCTACTAAGACAGGGAAATTGTTAACCATCAGAAGCAATCCTTGATTGTGCTGGGCTATGCGGAGCAAGTGGACGTAGTCTACCGAGGGGCCAATGAAATAAGGGCTCCGGTAAAATAAATTTCGACAATTCTACTCTAGTGCAGTTGCTACATACAAGATGTTGCAAGGGAAAAATAAGGCAAACGGCGGCAGCAAGGCCGTGCAGTGGTGGTAAGAGAAAGTCTGATCTATTAGGGCTATGTGGGTGTAAGGAATTAGGGGGCAGCGTATACCACGGGGTAGGGCACAGCTGGCAGGAGGCGCGGGGGCGAAGCGTGATGTGGGAGTACGCAAAACGGGAGGAGAGGTGTGCTGAGGTTGTGGTGGCGGCTGTAAGCAGCTAAGTGGGGTAGGTAAGTAGTGAGTGGAGATACCAGTTAGGCATAGGAGTCACAAGGCATAGAGAGAGGGGCGGGGGCTATGAGCACTACGAGCGGAGCTATCTGGTAGATCACGTTGGTGCGTGTGAGCGCAGCGTGCACAGACGGGAGGGGCTCTGGTAGCAGAGTCATGTGAGCGCTTAGAGAAAGGTAGCGCCAGCACAGAGGAGAGAGCAACAGGGGGTAAGGGCCAAGACCATTAGCACGGAGCCTTAGCTGTAAGCAGCGCGTGGCAGGCATTGCCGTCAAGTAGGGAGTAGTGAGAGGCGCTGCGGCAGCCCCCTATGGACAGAAGTGCACCCCAGCACGCCTAAGCAGTGGGATTGAAGGTAGGCAGCGCCACGGCTGGGCATTAGAGCCATGCCGGAATAGGGAGTAGGGAGCAGGGCCTGAGACGCTAAGCCCCGCATAGGGGAGAGGAGGTAGGGCGAGGTCTTAGGAGCGATGGTGCAGAGAGCACAGGTAGCCAACAGGGGTTAAAGCGCATAAACAAGCCAAAGGACAGCTATGGTTTTTGTTAATTTGCTAAATTATGTTAATTAAAAATCAAGTTATAAGAAAAATATCATCTTTAGTTACAGTACTAATGAATTTTTCTCATAAAAAACCAAAAATGAAAACTCAACCCCAAACGCAAAAACTCTCCAGCAAAAAACACCATCACCACAAGGAAGGCAAAACTGGCCATTGGCTCCGCTACGAAGCAGGGGCACAGACCGGCCCGCCCATTTGGCCGCCATAGCGCGAGCGCAGCTCTGCCTCTAAAGGCCAAATGGGCGAACTTGGCGGCACGCACCACCACCTGTAACAAGAGCAAAACAATGCTTACAGACAGCCAAGCAAAGCTTAGTAGGGAGTAATCGCGAGCCAATGTAGCGGCAGAGGAGGGGCGTGGGAAAGGAGCGCAGAACCGCTCCAGCTGCTAGCCGCAGCTAGCCTTGGTCAGCAGCGCTGTGCCTTTCCTGTGGGGGCTCAGGTCTGAGCACTCTGTTCTTCACGGGGCACTGGCTGTCATCACGTACCGCAGCACGGCAGCTTCTCTTGCGCTATTGCACGTTACGCCAGTCGTTTCTGTGATTGTTGCAGCTCGTACTCAGCACCTTGCTCTGCAGTGCAGCTGGGCAGAGCAAGGCATAGCGCCGCCACAATAGGTAAAGCTTTTTATGTTATGTTAAATTTATGTATAAGCTCTGATTGAGCAGTCACCGCCAGCTCCGCGCGCATTGGCTGTGATGGCTAAAGATCGCAGTCAGGCGGCGTTGCTCGTTTATGCCCCCTTTGTGGTGCTGTCCCCAAAAACAAAAGAGCACGTGCCACCTCGCGGTTACACATGCTCTTTTCTCGGATAACACATCACTGTGGTTTACGTGAGTAAACGGGGATTAAGCACAGTGATGCTTACACTTTGCTTCTTAGCAGCCCCACACGGCCTTGGCCAGCTCCACCACTAAGTCAACCTTATCCCATTGCTGCTTCTCGGTAAGCTCGTTGCCTTCCTCAGTCGAAGCAAAGCCGCATTGTGGCGACACGCACAGGTTGTCTAATGGGAAGTACTTCGCAGCCTCGTGTACACGCTCCTCTAAAGCCTTCAGGTTCTCCAGATCAGGCTTCTTCGAGGTCACAATGCCTAAGACCACCTTCTTGTTCTCAGGCACCTTCTTTAAGGCCTCAAAGCTGCCAGAGCGATCGTCGTCGTACTCAAGGTAGAAGCCGTCCACATTCTCCTTGGCAAAGAGGGTGTCAGCAACAGCATCATAGCCACCCTTGCCAAAGTAGTGTGAGCGGTAGTTGCCACGGCAGTAGTGCGTGCAAATGGTGAGATCCTCTGGCTTGTCCTTTAAGCAGGAGTTATTAGCTAAGAGGTAGAGCTCAGATAAGCGCGCCACATTGATATTGTTCTTGGCAACTAAATCAGGATCACACAGGGAAGCCCAAGCGCAGTCATCAATCTGGATGCTGCGGCAGCCTGCAGCGTACAGATCCTTAAAAACCTCACGATAGGCAGCACCCAGAGCCTCCGCTAACTCCTCCTCACTAGAGTAGAAGTCACGCCACGACGAGGTCTCATCACCACCGCGCACCTTGAGTAAGTTCGATAAGGTCTGGGCAGGAGCTGGTACTGTTTGACGAGCTTGCAGGCCATAGCCCTTGGACTCAAACTGCTTTACAAACTTAAAGTGCTCGACAAATGGGTGGTTTTGACCGGAGAGCTTACCCTCAATCGCAGCAGTTTCGGCACGGGTATCCATGCCCACAAAGTGGAAGCCTTCCTTGGTGTCGACACGCTTGATGCCGCCAAGGCCCCACATAAAATCCAGATGCCACCAGCTGCGACGGAACTCGCCATCAGTAATGCCACGTAAGCCGTGCTTAATTTGCTTGCCAATGAGGTCAGTGATGCACTCATCCTCGACAGCCTTTAAACCAGCCGAGTCTAACAGACCTTGACGGTGCAGGTTACGAGCGTTCTTGAGTTTATCAGGACGCAGGAAGGAACCGACTACATCGGCACGAAATGGGGCGTGTTCAAGAATGCTAAACGCCATGGCATTACTCTCCTTGAAGAATTGGAAGGGCCCTCTTATCACCAGCGAGGACGTACCCATCATTTTATTACGGAGCAAGACAAAACGAAAATGCGCAGTAGAACTTTGGTCTTGCGCCGGAGCTCACAAAGATAGTGCAACAGCGCAGAGCAGAGTGTAGGGTAGGGTAAAGACCTGCGCGTCTTGCTCTTGTTTCAAGCTTAGTCGGTGACAAGATGTCGGCCATGAATTGGTCGGGGGTTAGCCCCAAATACGTTGTGCCAGCTCCACCACTAAGTCAACTTTGGCCCATTGCTGCGCCTCAGTTAGCTCGTTGCCCTCTTCAGTCGAGGCAAAGCCACACTGTGGCGACACGCACAGGTTGTCTAAGGGGAAGAACTTCGCAGCCTCGTGTACACGGGCCTCTAAGTCTTGCAGCTTCTCCAGCTCTGGTTTCTTTGAGGTCACTATGCCTAAGACGACGCGCTTATCATGCGGGATAAACTGCAAGGCCTCAAAGCTACCGGAGCGCTCATCATCGTACTCAAGGTAGAAGCCATCGACATTCTCCTTGGCAAAAGCGCTGGGTGCGATCGCATCATAAGCACCCTGATCTGCAAAGTGCGAGCGGTAATTGCCACGGCATAAGTGAGTAGTGACCGTAAGATCAGACTGCTTGCCACTTAAGCTGGCGTTATTGGTGTGCACGTAGAGCTCTGCTAAGTGCTGAGCATTTAAGCCCCACTGCGCAACCTTTTGCGCATCGCACAGCAGCGTAAGAGCGCAATCATCGATCTGGATGCAGCGACAGCCCGCCGCATACAGATCAGAGTAGATCTGTCGGTAGGCAGCAGCAACATCCTCTGCTAACGCCTCTTCGCTGGCATAGACGTCACGCCACGATGAGCTCTCATCCACACCGCGCACATCGAGCAAGATCGATAGCGTCTGTGCAGGAGATGGAATGGTCTGCCGCGCTTGCAGGCCAGTGCCTTGGGCCTCAAACTGCTTTACAAACTTAAAGTGCTCCACAAATGGGTGGTTCTTACCTGAGAGCTTGCCTTCCAGCGCCGCATTTTCTGCGCGGGTTTCAATGCCCACAAAGTGGCGACCTTTCTTGGTCACGACGCGCTTAACGCCGCCTAAGCCCCAGATAAAATCGAGCTGCCACCAGCTACGACGAAACTCACCATCGGTAATGCCGCGTAAGCCGTGCTGAATCTGCTGGTTAATGAGGTCGGTAATGCACTCATCTTCCACCGCCTTTAAACCTGCTGCATCTAATAGCCCTTGACGGTGCAGGTTACGGGCATTCTTGAGCTTATCAGGGCGTAAAAAGGAACCAACAACATCAGCTCGGAATGGAGCACGATCGCAAACGGTGAACGCCATGGAGGTCTCCTTTAGCTTCCTGTAAGTAAGGCGCGTCTTTAGTAAAGCGCTTCTTTAGTCACGGTATGGTCAGGTGAGCACATACTGGCCATGCACTGAACTGGTAGGGATAAACGGGAGTGAGGTTAACAGTGGCATGTGGGCTTTGTCTTAGTCTTAGCCCCAAATACGATGTGCCAGCTCCACCACTAAGTCGACCTTGGCCCATTGCTGTGCCTCAGTCAGCTCATTACCTTCCTCAGTCGAGGCAAAACCGCACTGTGGCGACACGCACAGGTTGTCTAATGGGAAGAACTTCGCAGCCTCGTGCACACGGGCCTCTAAGGCTTGCAGATTCTCAAGCGCAGGCGTCTTCGAGGTGATAATGCCTAAGACCACCTTCTTGTTCTCAGGGATCTTCTTTAAGGCCTCAAAGCTACCGGAGCGCTCGTCATCGTACTCAAGGTAGAAGCCATCCACATTCTCTTTGGCAAAGAGGGTATCAGCTACAGCGTCATAGCCACCCTTGCTAAAGTAGTGCGAGCGGTAGTTGCCACGGCAGTAGTGCGTGCAAATGGTGAGGTCTTCTGGCTTGTCCTTTAAGCAGGCATTGTTGGCTAAGAGGTAGAGCTCAGATAAGCGCGCCACATCGATATTCTTTTGGATTACAGCATCAGGATCGCACAGGGCGGCCCATGCACAGTCATCAAGCTGGATGCTACGACAACCGGCAGCGTACAGGTCTGCAAAGACCTCGCGATAAGCAGCACCTAAAGCCTCTGCCAGCTCTTCTTCGCTAGAGTAGAAGTCACGCCACGAAGCAGCTTGTGCTTCCCCGCTATTACGCAAATTGAATAAGGCCGTTAAGGTCTGGGCAGGAGCAGGTACCGTTTGGCGTGCTTGCAGGCCAGTGCCCTTGGACTCAAACTGCTTCACAAACTTAAAGTGCTCGACAAATGGGTGGTTCTTTCCTGAGAGCTTGCCTTCAATCGCAGCGCTTTCAGCACGGGTATCAATGCCTACAAAGTGTGATCCCTCTTTGGTCTCGATGCGCTTGATGCCACCCAATCCCCACATAAAATCAAAGTGCCACCAACTGCGACGAAATTCACCGTCTGTAATGCCACGTAAGCCGTGCTTAATTTGCTTGCCAATAAGGTCAGTAATGCACTCATCTTCCACCGCCTTTAAGCCCGCTGCGTCTAACAGACCTTGACGGTGCAGGTTACGGGCATTCTTGAGCTTATCAGGGCGTAAAAAGGAACCAACGACATCGGCACGGAATGGGGCAGTATTGAAAACGGTGAACGCCATGGTAATTTCCTTGAATACTAAAAAGGCCTCTTGTCACCCACAGTAGGGTATGACGCGCCCATTAAAACAGCTTAGGTCTAACGATGCGGGAGGTATGGTCAAGGTGACAAGATGATGGCTATGAATTGGGCTTGATGGTAGTGAGAGCGATAGGCGCTACATCTGGAGACTTAGGCAGTGGGGCGTTAGCTACTACCACCCCCACCACCATTCGCCTCAGCGTTGGAGCTTAGCCCCAAATGCGGTGAGCTAACTCCACCACTAAGTCGATCTTGGCCCATTGCTGTGCCTCAGTTAAGGCGTTGCCTTCCTCGGTCGAGGCAAAGCCGCACTGTGGAGAAACGCACAGGTTCTCAAGTGGGAAGAAGTTGGCAGCATCCTTAACGCGTGCCTCTAACTCTTGCAGATCCTCAAGCTCAACCAGCTTCGAGGAAACGATACCTAAGACCACGCGCTTATCCTTAGGGATGAACTTCAGAGCCTCAAAGCTACCGGAGCGCGCATCATCGTATTCAAGGTAGAAGCCATCAACATTCTCGGTGGCAAAGGCGCTATTGGCAATGGCATCATAAGCACCGTTAGAAGAGTAGTGCGAGCGATAATTGCCACGGCAGAAGTGGGTGGTGACGGTGAGGTCAGATTGCTTGTCGCGTAAGCTGGCGTTATTGGTGTAGACGTAAAGCTCGGATAAGTGCTTGACGTCTAAGCCCCACTTCTCCACCTTTTGCGCATCGCACAGCAGTGGCAGGGCACAGTCATCGATTTGCACGCAACGGCAGCCAGCATCATAAAGGTCAGAGTAGACCTGACGGTAGGCGGCGGCGACGGCCTCAGCTAATTCTTCTTCGTTGGCGTAGAAGTCGCGCCACACTGGCAGCGACTGATCCTTATTACGAGGGTTGAGCAGAATCGATAAGGTCTGAGCAGGGGATGGAATAGTTTGGCGGGCCTGAGTGCCATCTTGCTCTAAGGATTTCACAAACTTGAAGTGCTCAACAAAGGCATGGTTTTCACCGGAGAGCTTGCCTACCAGTAAGGCGGTTTCTGGGCGGGTTTCAATGCCGACAAAGGTGTAACCGGCCGTAGCGGAGGCGCTCTCTACACCGTTTAAGGCCCATAAGAAGTCTAAGTGCCACCAGCTGCGGCGGAATTCACCGTCGGTAAAGCCCTTGAGGCCATGGGCAATTTGCTTGGCAACTAAATCGCGGATGCACTTATCTTCAACTTGCTTTAAACCGGCAGCGTCTAACAAGCCATGCTTGTGCAGCTTGCGGGCGTTAACTAACTCTTCTGGGCGTAAAAAGGAACCGACGCTGTCAGCACGGAATGGGGCAGTATTGAAAACGGTGAACGCCATGATAATCTCCTGAGGATGGTAGGTAAGGTTCTCTTATCACCCGAGGATGGTGCCCACTGCTAAGTACATTGATGTTTACTCAAGCGCTGCGCTCACAAAGATAACGCAGTGCAGCGCACCATGTCTTAGGTCGTTGTCGTATGGTGTGAGTAGTAACATTACCGCTATCAGATGCAGTGGGGCGCGCCTTAAAGAATATGCCTATATTTCGTGCACGTGCACGAAAGGCGCGTATTTATCCTCGGCATGGATCGAGGTGACAAGAGAAAGGCAATAAAGTGGTAAAGGAGTGAAAACGAAAGCGCAAAAGGGCGGCAGCAGCCAAGAAAGCTCTAAGCTCAGCGGTGCTACCAATAGAGTTTTGTTTCAGGCACCATGGAGCGCTCAAACACTGCGACCGTCTGTAGCAGTACGGCTATTACCGCTGCAGAGCAGCAATTTGAGCGCTTTTGCTGGCTCAGTGCTTTCACACTGAGCGTTTCAGCTGCTCGTTTCCGTTTAAAGGGCAGCTGCCATGGTGGGTGCACGGTACGCGTTATCCCCCTTAGCTGTGACTGGCACCAGGCTCCAGTATCAGCTAAGTAAGCAGCACAGGAACTACTGTGAGTGGGCTGCACCGCAGCACGTGGCTTCAAGATAAGCCGCTTTCTTGGTATAGTCTATTATTTCTTTTTCATGGAAAGCTATAACTAAAAGGAATAGCAGACACGCGGCGCATAAATAAGGCGTTTGCTGTGGGGAAGAGGGGCAAAGTCAGGTGGGTAAACGAGGCGAGACAGAGGTAATGGGGAGGAACTAAGCGCCGCTTACGCTGCATTTTGGGGCAACTGCACTGCTCATTACTTGTGATGCATCGTGGGTAGGGGGCTGGGTAGTGCGGTGCGAATGAGCGGCGTGTAAGGCGCGTCAGAAAAGTCAGCGGCGGGTGGCTCCGCAACTGGTAGTAGATTAGCTACAGAGGCGCAGCAAAGTGACCGCAAAGGGAACTCACCCATGGGATGGTGGTAACGTTTACATGACGGGAGCCTAACCACGTCAGGAGTCGTTATGAGCGTAGTGGAGTGGTGAGGTGGCTTAGTGGCTATAGCTGCTCGTAGCTTTGGTGTGGCAGCTCGACAGCGGAGTTAGGGCTGTTGGTAATGAATTGGCGCACGTAATCAGAGAGGATCTGGATATAGCGTGCCGCTAAGGAGCTGAGCTTATGGCCATGAATCGTGAGGACAATCAGCTCCATATACTCCTCTGACTCCAGTGGCACCGCCACGATCTGATCGCCATTGAGGTCAGTACTAAGGATACCTGAGGCAATGGTATAGCCCTGCAAACCCAACAGCAGGTTAAAGAGCGTGGCGCGGTCGGTGACCACGATGCTCTTGGGGGCAATGATATTGGAGTGGAGCTCCTCTGCAAAGTAAAAGGAGTTGTTGGTGCCTTGGTCGTAGGTAAAGCGTGGGTACTCACGCAAATCCTCTAAGCGCACACTCTGTTTGGTGGCAATAGGGTGGGCACGGCTGACAAAGACATGCGGTTTGGCGATAAAGAGGCTGCGGTACTCAAGGCCCTTGCTCTTGAGAATGTTGCGGATCACATCGCGGTTAAATGGCGACAGGTAGATAATGCCGATCTCCGAGCGCGTGGTCTTTACATCTTCGATGATGTCAAAGGTGCGCGTTTCACGCAGCGAGAACTCGTACTCGTCCTTGGTGTACTCACGTAGCAAGAGCACAAAGGCATTCACCACAAAGGCGTAATGGTGGGAGGAAATGGAGAAGACGCGGCGGATCTTTTGTCCTGCACGATAGTGCGACAGTAAGAGGTCGGCTTGCTCGATGACCTGCTGGGCGTAGGTGAGGAACTTATAGCCTTCTTCGGTCAGCGTCATACCCGTGGAGTGGCGGGTAAAGATAGTGATGCCCATTTCATCTTCCAAAGAGGCAATGGCTTTGGAGATGCTCGGCTGAGAGACATAAAGCGACTCTGCCGCTTTTTGCACGGAGGAGTGTTGTGCTACAGCGATGAGATAACGCAGCTGCACTAAGGTCATAAGGTTTAACCCTCGGCTATAATGGGACAAAGAGGACGCTGCCTTGTTCCTGCCTTACGGTTGCTACATGGCAATGCTCCAGTATCAGTGATAAAGGGGTAAACATGGAGCAAGATCGCCAGCAGGACTTTGCAGAACAATTGCAGGTGTTGACGCAGAGAGTGCTCTCACGTGCTACGACTGTGCCTTATTTGGCAACCACAACATTGCCTCCTATGCGCTACTCCTGCCAGATTACGCGCGAGCCAATCGTCAATTGCGTCTATGAGCCGAGCATGGCTTTCATCTTACAGGGTGGTAAGAACTCTATCGTCGGAAATCGCGAGTTCACCTATGGTGCAGGCGCCACCTTTGCGGTGAGTGTGCATATCCCGAGCACTTACCGCTTCATTGATATCTCTCCAGAGAAGCCGTTTGTCGGCCTGCACTTTGTGTTAGATCGCGACATCTTAGCCCGCCTCTTGGAGCAAATTGGGGCCGATTACTTTAGCGCACAGTCACGCCAGCAACAAGATGCCTCCGTCATTGTGGATGTTGATGACCCTGCAGCCACGCTCATGGGAGAGGTAAGTGAGTCCGGCCTTGAGCTGGGCACACAAGCTGATGCCAAGGCAGAACAAGACTGCTATGGGGTCTCGCTGGATCGAATGACGCCGGAGATCATTGCGGTCTTACTGCAGCTGACGCAGTTAGAGGCAGAGGGCAGTGATCAGGACAAAAAGGTCTTAGGGCAGCTGCTGATCTCACAGCTCTACTACCACATGCTGATGAGCAAGCACGGCGTGCACTTTTTCAATTACTACTACCAGAAGGCCACACACAAGGGCATCATCCGCAGCGTCGAGTTTATCCAGAACCACTTTCGTGAGGACTTTGATATCGATCAGGTGGCCTCAGAGGTGGCTTATATGCAGCCGTCCAGCTTTTTCAAGCACTTTAAGAGCAGTACAGGCTTTACGCCTTTGCAGTTTAAGAAGCGCTTACGGCTCTTAGCAGCCAAGAAGCTCATGGAAGTGGAGCACTTTACGGTATCGCGCTCGGCTTATGAAGTGGGATATGAGAGCGTAGCGCAGTTCTCGCGCGACTTTAAGCAGCTTTTCCATGTCTCTCCATCGAGCTTTGTCGCTTAGTGGAAATGTAGCGTTAACAGCGCCCGCCCCTGTTGCCAGCTTGGCAATTGCAGGCTCTCATGGTGCTTGCTGTTACAGTGGAGGCGCAGGACGGAGGCTTACATGCAGGGCAGGGAGCGCCGTGGTAGCGAAAGGGTGACTGGATGACGATTCAAGTGGCAAAACAAGCAAACGGGGCAAAGGGTGAGGCGGCTTTACTTAGCAGCGCCCGCCCCTGTAGCCAGCGGTGCTGACTCCGCCTGTCTTGGCTGCCAATGTGGTTGCGCAGGATGGGAGCCAAAACGGCTTGGCAGGGAGCGCCAAGGTATGGATATGCTGTTTGGTTGGCTGGTCATGAGGCAAAACAGGCTATTGCTGCGTGATGCAGCCTTACACCTTTAGCACACTTTTAGCAGCGTCTGTCCCATTAACCTTGAACTCTTGAGCGTATGCCCCTTTCTAACAGGCTAACAGGCTACCTTGGGTGCCGTTCACTGGTACCGGTACCGCCTAACCTCAATGGCAGGGAGCGCCGTGGTATCGGTGTGTTGTTTGGGGGCTGGTCATGAGGCAAAGCAAGCTATTGCTGCATGGTATGACCGTACCTTTAGTAGTAACGCCCAGCCCTGTAACCGAACCTCCTTGAGATGCTGTCCTTTACCGCAAAGGCTACCTCAGAGGCTGCTCTGTAGTACCGTCCACCCTGAGTAGCAGGAGGCGTCGTGGTAGCGATAGGGCGTTTCTTTTTCTGCCAGCACAGTAACGCAGACAACCAACGACAGGTGGCGCCTTACCCTTGAGTAGTGGCTATCCCTGTGCCCGCCTTAAGTTCTGGTTAGAAACCTTCTTGCTATTACCTTAGAGGTTACCCAAGGCGAGAACATCCTGAGGCTCAGGGCGTGCCAGAATACTGCTCCGGTGTGTGCTGCTCTCTCTGCGTGAGGCGCTAACACTGTGTTATTCTGCTGCGTAGCCTCAATAGCAACCACACCACTCCACTTCGCCTCACTCCACGCCACTCCACTTCACTTTAACCAATCCACCCACCTCCTGCTTTTGCTTCCAGTAATGTGGTGCTCGAAAGTAGCTAAAAGCTGATATATAAGCCATTAGCTACGACACAGTAACATGGTTTGTGTACTTTTCGAGACCACGACCTGTTGCTGGATTCTTCTTTTTGGCGGGAGCTTTTTCTCCTCTTGCGTAGAGGGAGTTAGCAGCGGCATGGCAAGGAAAGAAGGCAACATGCCTACACGTGACGAGCTTGAGCAGATGCTTGCCCAGCAAGTCGGTCAGACTTTTCTTGATCAACTTCAGCAACACCGGCAGCTGTTTCCACACACGCAACTGCATCTCGATCTCCCCACAGACTTAGGCACCGCAGTCTTGAGCAAGTTGCTCACGATGCTTATGTGTGCCGAAATGGATGCCTTTCTCGGCTACGAGCGCTATGTGCATACGACCTCAGGTCAGGCACCAGAGCGTAATTACCGTAACGGCTTCTATTGGCGCGAGGTGATCACCAATAATGGCCCCCTAAAAGTGGCCTATCCCCGCGATCGCCTCGGTAAGTTTGCGTCAGTGATCCTGCCTAAAGGCGTGCGTGATATCTCCCACCTGCAAGACAAGCTTCTGGAGCTGGCAGCGTTAGGCAGCAGTACAAGAAAGATGAGCATCATTGTGCGCTCATTGCTGGGCGTACAGGTGTCTCACGAGTATGTGCACCGTGTCCTTGAGCGCTTTGTGCAGCAAGTACGCTTGTGGCAGCAAAGTAACTTAAGCGGCCGTTCCTTCCCTTTCCTTTTCCTCGATTGTACCTTTGTTCCCATTCGTGATACGGCAAACACGGCGATCAAGCGCCCTTTGTACGTGGTCATGGGGATCGATGACAATGGTCACAAAGCCATCCTCGACTTTGATTTTCTTGGTAACAAGGAAACCTTGGATGGCTGGAAGCAAATGCTCAATCGCTTGTGCGCTCGCGGGCTCACAGCACCGTACTTTGTTTGTAGTGACGGCGTGGTGGGGCTTAACAAGGTCATCGCCAGCTTCTTTCCTCAGGCACATCACCAGCGCTGCATCGTGCATTTGGTGCGTAATAGCTTGGACTACATTACCAACCAGCAACGCGCAGCATGGTGCCAAGATCTCAAAGCGGTCTATCGCGCTGCAGATGAGGACAGTGCTCGTGCGGCCTTAGCGTCTTTAGAGCACAAATGGCAGGGTACAGCGACACCAGCAGTCGCGCTCATTAAGCTGCGTTTTAATTCGACCATTCTGCCACTGTTAAGCTTGCCACCACACATTCGGCAGGTGGTGTACACCACCAATGCCATTGAGGCGGTCAATAGCAGTTTGCAGAACGTGCTACCACAGGGCAGCTTTAAGAGCACGGGCAGCGTGCTGTCGATGCTCTATTTGCGCGTGTGTAAGGTCTTAGAGCCACGCTGATTGACTCCTGAACCCGACTGGGAGCAGATCGCCACTGAGCTTCAGCAAATCGATCCTAATTTCCACAAGGGCTTTGACAGTACTTAATACTTTGCACATCGCGAGTGGATTCCTGCGTCGTCTCACCGCAAGCTAGCGGTAAGCCCACTGCTGCATTGCTGGCTAAAGAGCGATGTCGTCCAACTCAAGGTGCTTTCACACATGTCCGCCAATGCTTCCACCTCGCCTGCTATCAATCTCATGAACGAGGTACAAACAGCATTTGAGCATCATCTCGTTACTCTGCAAGCTCAAGCGCGTGATCCCTTCTTAGCGCATGCGCAAGAGCTGCAAGCGTGCTTTGATCTCTTCAGTGATGACGCCAGCAAGCGCTACTACGCTACAGAGCTGGTCTTTCTCATGATGAGAACAGTCAAGCCGGAATTTGCAGCTGAAATCAGTCCGTTTAAGCCACAGGACTGGCTTGCTCATGCGCAGCGCTGGAATCAGTTGGTAGCCGACCCTAAGGCCAAAATCCCGCGCAACATGACCTGCATCGATCAGGAGCACAAGTATTTGCTCAATATGCTGGTGACCACCTTTGTCTGTGAGCAGTACAAGTACGCTCCTTTTGTGCAGGTGGAAAAGGGGGAGATCTTCTTAGACTGTGGCGCTTGCTTTGGCGACACCGCCTTATGGGCTTATTACAACGGTGCCAAAAAGGTGTACAGCTTTGAGCCAAGCCCAAGCAACTTCCCTTATCTGCAACAAAACCTCAAGTCCCAAGGCTACGATGCTGAGCGCTGCTTCCCTTATGCGGTAGGGGAAAAGGAAGAGGAGCTGTCATTTGCCGCCGCTCCTGGCATGGCAGGCGCCAGCGCCATTAATGAGCATGGCAACGTCAAGGTGCGCTGCGTGAAGCTGGATGACTTCCTCAAAGAGCAGAAGATTAAGCCAACTTTCATTAAGTTCGATATTGAGGGCGCCGAGATGGGCGCGTTGCGTGGTGCCCGTGAGACTATTACTAAGCTGAAGCCAAAGATGGCGGTGTGCCTCTATCACAAGATCAGTGACATGTGGGAAATCCCGCTGCTCCTCAAGGAAATGGTGCCAGAGTACAAGTTCTATTGCCGCAAGAACAACGTCCAAAACGAGTTTATCCTTTACGCGACGGTGTAGCTGAGGCTTGGCCTCAAGCGGTAGCGCAGC
Source organism: uncultured Succinivibrionaceae bacterium (assembly GCA_949286015.1). Classification (GTDB taxonomy): domain Bacteria; phylum Pseudomonadota; class Gammaproteobacteria; order Enterobacterales; family Succinivibrionaceae; genus Anaerobiospirillum. The sequence goes on from CASEBB010000076.1 coordinate 14,386, forward strand.
AATGGCTGCCGCTTAGCTCGAGGGTAGCTGTATGGCTGCCCTCTGTCACATCAGTACCTGCTTTAGCGCTTTGTCTTTAACTCTTGCGTTTAACAGCGCCCGCCCCTGCCTTACCCTTATTACCTTAGCAGCGCCCGCCCCTGTAACTGACAACCCCTGAGATGATACCCTCACCGCAAAGGCTACCTTGGAGGCTGCTCTGTGGTCTTGAGTTAGTCCCCTCCGCATAGCAGGGAGCGTCGCAGTATGGCTGTGCTGCATGGATAACGACAGCTATTACTGGCAACGATAGTAAGGCTCTTCCTAAGAGGCTTTTTCACAGGGCTGTGCCACATGGCAACTTATGTGCAATACTGTATGCCTTAGCTCCCCCATGTTTGTTCCCCAGCCATGAGCACCACCTATGTCTGATGTGATCCAAGACGCCATCGTCAGAGCCGAGAGCGTTATTGCCGCCGCCATGAATATGGTAAAAGAGCCTTTTGTCGAGCACGCGGCAGAAGTAAACACTGTCTATAACCTGCTCTGCGATGAGGCCAGCCGCACACAGTACTTCAAAGAACTCAGCTTCCTCTTAATACGCCCAATCAATCTGGACTATGCTATCGCGGCTGGCCCATATCACATGCAAGACATGCAAGCCGCGCAGGATCGCTGGAATGAGATGTCCGGCCGCCCAGATTCCAAACTGCCTAAAACCATGCATTGCGGCGCTATGGAGAGCACCTACCTCGTCAACATGCTGCTGACCACCTTCATCAATGAGCAGTACAAGTACGCTCCGCATGTAATGGTAGAGCCAGACGATATCTTTATCGACTGCGGTGCATGCTTCGGTGACACCTCGCTCTGGGCTTATCAAGAGGGCGCTAAAGAGGTGTACAGCTTTGAGCCAAGCCCTGACAACTTCCAATCCCTAAAGATAAACATGGAGCAGTTTGGCTACGATCCTAACCGCTGCTTCCCATATGCTGTTGGTGACAAGGACGAGGATCTGCATTTCTTTGCAGCTCTAGGCATGGCCGGTTCATGCAACGTGAACGCTAATGGCAATGTGGTAGTGCACAGCGTTAAGCTGGACGACTTCCTCAAAGAGCGCAACATTAAGCCAACCTTCATCAAGTTCGATATCGAAGGCGCGGAGATGGGCGCATTACGTGGCTTACGTGAGACCATTACCACGTTCAAGCCAAAGCTGGCGGTAAGCCTCTACCACAAGCTCAGTGACATGTGGGAAGTGCCGCTGCTCATTAAGGAAATGGTGCCAGAGTACAAGTTCTACTGCCGTAAGAACCATATCAGAAACGAGTTCATCCTCTACGCTGCTGTAGAGTAGTCATTCCACTGCAGCCGCTGTCTCTTACCGGCAGCGGTGGCTCATGAAGCTGACGCTTTGATGGGACGCGCACGAGCTCCTTAAGAGTAAGCGGTGTCTGCGCTACAATAGCGTTGCACCTCCACTTGTTCCGCTTCTGGAAAAGGAAAACATCGTGACGATTCGTCCCCTTGTCTTTGCCACCTCTTTGGCCACTGTAGCCACACTCACCGCGCTGCCGCTTACTCTCTCCATCATCCCTGTGGCTGCGGCCGCCACTACCACCACCTCTACTGCCGCAACCGCAGGTGACTCTTCTTCTTCTTCCCCAGATACCACCGCAGCAGCTGACACTACAGCCGCACAAGATGATGCCGCTATCGCCGAGCTTAAGGCTAAAGCTGAGCAGGGCGATGCCTTAGCGCAGCTTAATCTCAGCACCATGTACATCGCGGGCGATAAGGTCAAGCAAGACTACGAACAAGCCGCCTATTGGTGCCAAAAGGCTGCTGACCAGAACCAGCCGCAAGCGCTCTACCTCTTAGGCGTCATGTACGATCAGGGTTACGGTGTCACTGCTGACAGCAAAAAGGCGGTTGCACTCTTTACGCAGGCAGCGGATTTAGGGGATAGCGAGGCGCAAATTGCCTTAGCTGACGCCTACTTCGCAGGTAGCGGTGTAGAAAAAGACACTGCTAAAGCCCTCTCCATGCTGCAAGAGGCAGCAGAAGAGGGTAGTATCGAAGCTGCGTACCAGCTGGCAGAGCGCTATCGTGTCGGCCGTGATATAGAAAAGGACGAAGCGCAAGCTGTGCACTGGTATAGACAGTCCGCAGAAAAGGGCCATGCTGAGTCACAACTGAAGCTGGGCCTGTGCTACCTCATTGGCCGTGGCGTGGAAGCCGATCCTAAAGAAGCGCACGTCTGGTTAGATAAGGCCGCTTTCCAGGATAACGTTAACGCCCAGATTGTGTTGGGACGCCTGTACTTAGCGGGACAGGGCGTGGAAAAGAACCTCACTGTGGCTAAGACGTGGTTTGAAAAGGCGTGCCGCTTAGGCGGTGGTGAGGGCTGCGTAGCTTACGCTAAGCTCGTTAGTGATGAGCAAGCGGCGCAGGATGCTGCGCATAACGCGGAAACGAGCGCTGAGGCGCAAGAGTCTGTTGCAGCGGATCAAGATGCAGTGACATCGGATAAGTAACAAGTAAACGCTGCTGTCTGCTATGTGCGCTCGCGCCAATTTGAAGTAAACACCTACCCGCAGCAGCCTTTTGCTGTGAGCATGGCCATTAGGTCCTTGCGATTTTTTTGGTGCTGACGGCGCGCTCCTCGAACGCTAAGGCGCAGCCCAGCAGCGCGCAGCTTATAAGACACCGTGCTGCTGTACACAT
>CASEBB010000077.1 GCA_949286015.1 uncultured Succinivibrionaceae bacterium
AAGCACTATGCCTTGTTTTAGGCAAAATAGCAACCCCACAGCCTTGTCCATAAAACCCTATATTTAAGCCATTTCAATGCTTATTTTGGAGAACATGGAGATCATTGTGTGTTGTTGCCAACTCACACGGTGATATAACCTACCACGCTCCTGTGATCCTGACAACCAACAATTTGATCTCTGGCACAGCTACCATGTGCTTTGGCAGCTGGCCTTATAGTGCGCTTATGGGATTCTCCCCCATGGGAAAAGGCTTTGTGCTGTGCTTTCTCAGTACAAGACCGCTACAGCACACAACCAACACCATACTCTGAGCTCCTCACTTGCACCGTCCTTGTACACGGTGCCTCAGCTTATGGTGCTCGTTTGCCCACTTACCTTTCACAGAGACACACACCCGATAACTCTTTTCAGGCAGCTACTACAAGAAGGTAGCAACGTGGGCTTGGCTAGATTGCAGGGAATGTGAACACAGCAAGAAGATCGGGAAAGATGAAACCTAAGGGACTATAGGGAGTGGTCGTGGTGGAAGGGCTGGGCCTTAGCTCTGCACTTAGCTCTGCTCTGCGGAGCCCTCTGCACTTGAGGGCTCCGCAGGTTGTGGAGAGCTCTTACCCTTTACCCTTACTCCTTAACGAGGTTAGAAGAAAGCTCCTCTAAGGTCTTGCCCTTGGTCTCTGGCATGATGAAGATTGCCCACAGGATCTGTAACGCCATCATCACAAAGAAGAAGCCGAACATCACCGAGACATCGAAGTTAGCGATGAAGATTGGGAAGACCAGAGTCAGACCGGCAGCGAAGATCCAGTGAGTGAAGCTACCCACCGACTGACCAGCGGCACGGAAGCGTGCTGGGAAGATCTCGGAGATAAACACCCAAATGATGGTGCCAGAGCCTAAGGCGTGCGCAGCAATGAACACGATCATGCACACTAAGACTAAGTAGCTGGTGCCACCTAAACGCTCGGAAGCAGCGGCCTTCATCTCTTGCGCAGCCACACCGTAGTCCTGATAAGAGGCATCAGGGGCAATGGTGATAGCTAAGTTCTGCTCACCTAAGGTGTTGTTAACAGCGATGAACTTCTCCTTAGCGACCTCGTAATCAGCACGTAATTGAGTGCGATCCTCGTCGGTCATGTAGAAGGATGGATCGTAGGTGCGCTCCACCGCAGCCGAAGCGTTTGCCATATCGATCGAGGCACTCACTACCTTCAGATCGCTGAAGTGGACGAAAGCGAAGGTGCACACACCTAAGGAGACTAAGTAGCCAATGCATCCTAAGATTAAGAGGGTGCGACGGCCTAAGATGTCGATGAACTTTAAGCCAACAAAGGTGAAGATTAAGTTGGTGACGCCTAAAGCGATCGAGGCACTTAATGGATCCTCAATACCAGCTAAGCCTAACAGACGTGGCGCAAAGTAGAGGATGATGTTAATGCCCGAGAGCTGGTTCCAAGCGGCGATTAAGAACGCAAAGAGGATTGGGTACATGAGCTTCTTGGTGAAGACTTCGCCAATCTTGGCTTGCTGACCCTCTTGCTCCGCAACGGTCTGCACTTCCTTCACTAACGCATCAATCTGCACCTCATTGTAGTCTGGATTGATGAGCTTGAAGACAGCGCGGCCACCTTGGATATCGCCACGGTTGGTAATAAGGTAACGAGGGCTCTCTGGCAGCGAGAAGCAGAGCACGGTGTAGATTAATGCAGGCACAGCCTCAACACCGAGCATCCAGCGCCATGCGGTTTCATCGGAGGCCACCATACCAATAATGGAGTTGGAGAAGTAGGCCAGCAGAATGCCCAGCACGATGTTGAACTGGAATAAGGCGGTTAAGCGACCACGACGATCAGCTGGTGCAATCTCCGAGATGAACAGAGGGGTAGCAATCGTGGCAATACCGATACCGACACCACCAATGAAGCGGGCGGCACTAAACGACCACAGATCCCATGCCAGACCAGACCACACTGCCGACACAAAAAGCAGCACACCGTTAAAGATCAGGGTCTTCTTACGTCCCCACTTGTTGGTAGGAATACTACCAATTAAGGCACCTAACACCGTGCCCCATAAGGCCGAGCTAATAGCAAGGCCGTGCATAGCACCCGATAACGACCACAGGTTCTGAATTTTGGCTTCAGCACCTGAGATCACCACCGTATCGAAACCGAACAGCAGTCCGGCGAGGGCCGAGGTGATCGACCAGAAAAATATACGCCCCATAACAAAACACCAAGAAATGGCTCTCAACTGTCCTGCGTTATCCCCTGTTCTTACCCACCACTAAAGGTGATACGTGGCCGGTAAAAGCAGTGGGGCGGTGAGGAGCCCCACTGTCAGGAGGATCAACTCTGGACTTTCGTAGGCAGCTGCGGGCACCGCAAATACCCTAACTGTCTACAGGTAGCGATGTGAGGACTACCGCATCACTACCACCGCATAGGATCAGACCAAGCACTTTTGTCTAGCAGTTATGGAGCAAGCCACCGCCTTACAGTGGAAAGCTTCCCTCTAATACACAAAGTGCAGCTTGTAAGACCTGTGCGCAGGAGAGCAAAACAACGACATAACAACAACACACCACAAACCATCACTACAGCCCCAAGACACATGCAAAGAGGCTATGAGGCAACGCTCTGCGGTAACAGCTGCATTATAGGAAGCCATTTCCAGCATCTCGCAACCAAATGCAAGGTGTTTTCAAAAGTTTGATCAACTCAACATTTTTTGCATTTGCTTCTGCAAATTTTTTGTGATGAACCTCCCATTTTCTAATGAAATAAGCATGCAACGATTGCACTGTTACCAGTAACAATCAGCTGCCAAAACCCCACTTAAGTCGCACAGAAAAGCGGCCTGATCCCTATTTTTAAAGGAAATGTTCTGCTTGCAAATAATGCTGCAATCGATTGCAAAGCTTTTGCAAAATTTTGCAAAAACTTTACAGCTAAATGCAAAAACCGGTGTTGATAGAGGTCATTTTGCCCTTGTTGCGTGGGTCATTTGGGGCTGCTGTTTGATAAATATGGCGTTTTTGACAATTGACTGCAAAAGTGCTATACAGCGCTAATTTATGAGCTTTGTCACAGATTTATGCAGGGCTTTAGAGTGCAACTTTTGCAAAAGTTTTTGCAGTACTGTGCAAAACTTGCAACGCCAAGCACAGAGCAGAGGAAAGCGCTGGTGGGGCATGAGAGGAGCAGGTGGGGTTAAGCGTGGCAGGTCAGGGCTGGTAAGGATAAGTAAAGGAAAGTAAAGGAAGCTTTGCCGGTGGGACTAATGGTGCTTGGCGCTAAGCACTAATCGCGTTACAGGTGAGAGCAACAGGCAGGGGCAGTTAAGGCACAGGAGGGTAAGGCGGTAATGGCCAGCTGGTGGCCACTACTCTGGGGAAGCAGCAAGACAGGTACAAGATACTATCCCCTGCTGCTACTGATGATGATGATGATGATGATGATGCGGGCACAAGCTTACTAGAGCCAGCTTTAGCCCGCCTGCCTGCAGGCTGGGGCTGGTAGCTGGCGCAGCGCTTACTTGGACTGAGCAGCCTGCTCTTGGCTCTTGAGTTCCGAGAGCTTACGCTGGTTGTCGTCGATGCGCTGCTCTAACAGCTCTTGGCAGCCTAAGAGGAACTGCTGCACCTCTTGTAAGTGCGCAATGTCTTGCGGATCAATGCTATCAACGTAAGCATTGAGCTCCTTGATCATGTGGCAGCGCTCATAATCGACCGGTAAGGACAGGTTAAAGGCAGTGCCCGTGTTAGCTGGGGCGTTTTGCGAGGCTGGCGCCGCATTAGCTGGAGCCGAGGCTGCATCAGTGGTGGTCACCACTGGCACCATCACTTGTGGCTGCTCCTCGGCCCCAACAGTTGAGGCTGTACCTCCTAAGCCCAAAACCAGAACAACAGCGCCTAACCACTGTAAGCAACCGCAGGCACGGTGGTATGGGTGGTGATGGTTATGGTGGACTCTAAGTGGCAACATCTTCGCCTCTCCTGAGCAAAATGCCTCTCCAGCTGGGCGGCCGTAGACTCTGCCGAGCACTATTCATAGCGCTCTTTAGAGTCTTGTCTGCCCCTACTCTACTGGGTACAGCAGGTTAACTAAACACAAAGTCGTAGCGGGCGACTAAGTTGTCATCCAGATCATGCAACTCGATACGATCCTCAAGGATCAAACCAAAGCCAGCTTTGGTGCCGCCCTTAGGGATAGTAGTAGAGCCAGGGTTAACGTTCACCAAGCCGCTTGGCTTCATGAAAACACCAGCCACATGGGTGTGACCACTGAGCACAATGTCGTTTTCCTGTAAGCCCAGCTTATCACGCAGCTCGTTAATGCCCGAGCCATCTGGACTGTCGATTTTGTGCAAATGACCGTGCGTTAAAAAGATGCGCTGCACCTTAGTCTTGCCGTGCTCGTCCTTACCCTTTGGGTCAGGTACCAGCAAATAGCCATAAGGCGCATTGCAAGGGAAGGAAAACATCATGCTGTCCACTTCGCTGTCGCAATTGCCGCGTACAGCAATGATGTGCGTGCTGTGCTCATTTAACAGCTGCGCTGCCTTTGGTGGCTCGTAGCTGTCTGGAATCTTGTTACGTGGGCCGTGATTGAGCAGATCGCCCAAGAGCACGATGTAATCGCAGTGGTAACGCTCAAAGTAGGAGAGAGCTTGGCTCAGCTCTGCTGAGCCGCCATGGATGTCTGATAAAACCAGATAACGCATCTTGATCAGAAAAAATGAGAGGCGGTAGTGAGCTGATCCGTCGCTACCGCCTAAAAATCGCTTACCGCAAACAGAACATTGCAGCCAAAGGGCTTAGGACTATAAGGCCTCGGCCTCAAGATTGATCTCGTCCAGCACTTGGCGGCGCCGCGTGTAATTGGCCACCACATACTCGTCGAGGAGCTTCTGCTCGCGCTTGAGCTCTTCTTTTTGCCGCCGTATGCGGTGCTTTTCAAGGAGCGCCTCGATCACCTTGCGATCCACTTGGCGCTTGAGATAAAACTGCCGCTTTTGCTCTGTGAGCATCTTAAGGCGCTCAAGCTCCTGACGCTGCTTTAAGGCAATGTTGTCGAGCTTCTCAATAAAGGCTTGGTAAGCCAAAAGCTTGGTGCCAGTTAAGCCACTGCGGCCCTCGTTCTCCATCTCACCAATGTAGTTGAAACGGAATTCTTCGACCTGCTTAATCTGCAACTCAAAGTTAGCCACCTGATTGCGGCAAAACACCCAATCTTCAAAGGCGGCATCCTCGTCGCGTTTGCGCTTATCCAGCACTAAATGTAAAGCACGATCTTCTGGCATGATCTAACACCTTGCTGCGCTCAAAGGCAGCGGGGCAAAACAAGAGGGAGTACATGCTCTCATAGTAGCAGTAATCTGCAAGCAACGCCAAGGCGCCCCCACCTTAAGATAAGCTGACGCTCACCTGCCCCCTTCATCTCGAGGTGTGGGACGTACCCTCACTTAACCTTGCAGCCGTCACTTATGAGAGCACTTGCTCCTTAGTGCGTAGGGCGAAGCGTTGTTCTCTGCGCTGGGCTTAGCCTTAGGGCAGATATTAGCGCTGCTGGTTGTTCTGCCGTGGCGTAAAGGACATGCGTGCTGCTACAGGGGCATTGCTACCACCACCGCCACCAGCGGCAGCCACCGCTTGGCGATTAGGTGGTGGCATCATACGCTGGTTAGCAACAGGGCGGGTCTTACTCTTAGCGTCATCAATTAAGATCATCGAGAGCTTACGTAAGCCATCTAAGCTCTCAGCAAAAGGCACCACTTCCTTCATGCCCTGCTGCGTAAACTCGTCAATGTAAGGCTTAATCATCAGCGCTTGGTCAATTCGCGCATCCGAGCCACGCTGGTAAGCACCAATAGAAATCAGCTCACGGTTCTGATTGTACAGCGCAATGCACTGTCTAATGGTACGGGCCATAATCATGTGCTCCTCGGTAATCACCGCAGGCATCACACGGGAAATCGATTTCTCCACATCAATGGCAGGGTAGTGACCCGAGTCTGCCAGCTCACGGGAGAGCACGATGTGACCGTCCAAAATAGCACGGGCCGAATCCGCAATTGGGTCTTGCAGGTCGTCACCTTCCACTAACACCGTAAAGAACGCGGTAATCGAGCCTTGGCCATCACTACCATTACCGGCACGCTCCACCAGAGCAGGAAGCTTAGCAAAGACTGATGGTGGATAGCCCTTAGTGGCAGGCGGCTCACCTACCGCCAGCGCAATCTCACGCTGTGCCATGGCGTAACGGGTTAAGGAGTCTAACAGCAAGAGCACGTTGTAGCCCTGATCACGGAAGTACTCCGCAATCGATAAGGTCGTCTCACAGCCCTTTAAACGCATCAGTGGCGAGGCATCAGCAGGTGCAGCCACCACAATCGAGCGGGCACGGCCCTCCTCACCTAAGATGTCATCAATAAACTCTTTTACCTCACGACCACGCTCACCAACGAGTCCCACCACCACGATATCAGCGGTCGTACCACGGGTCATCATACCCATGAGCACGGATTTACCCACACCGGAACCGGCAAACAGGCCCATACGCTGGCCCTGACCAATGGTAAGCAGCGAGTTAATGGCACGGATACCGACATCGAGGTATTGGCGAATTGGCCGACGGGCCATTGGGTTAATACGTGCTGGCCGCCATTGCACCGCATTACCTTGCTCTAGCGGGCCTAAGCCATCAATAGGCTCGCCCATACCGTCAATCACACGGCCTAAGAGGTGGATACCGTAAGGGAAATCACGCACACCGTTAATAGGGTAGACGGCAGCACCTGGGGTGACGCCCTCGACCTTTTCAGTTGGCATGAGGTAAATGGTCTTACCGGAGAAGCCGACCACCTCTGCTTCCATATCGCCGCGCTCTAATTCAATGCGGCAGCGATCACCAACGGCGACCTTGAGGCCAACAGCCTCTAAGGTCAAGCCCACCACGCGGGTCAACTTACCCACGATTTGTGGGCTGGCCTCATGATCAGGCAGGTCAATGGCCTTGAGACGGGATAAGAGGTTGTTCATGATGGGTACCGAGGGAGAAGCGTACAAACAAGAAGAGGGGTGGAACTTTTAGGGAGTGACTTGGGTGTGGAATGGATTGGAGTGAATTTGCGTGGCGTGACTACGAAGACAGTGACTGTGGCTGGCAAAGAGCGTCGTGCAGACGTGGCAGAGCGGTGTAGCGCTACAGCGGAGCGGAGATTGAGGCTAGCCTAGCTTAGGCCAGATCTTAGTGGTAGCGCTAGCTGCTGCAGCCACGCCCCATCGTTATTGGTAAGGAGAACGCCTGAGCTGCCGCTGCGCTGTTACAGCAGCTGCCTTATTTTGCTTCTTAGCCCCTACTCCCTACTTACAGCCACGCGGGATGTGGCTGTTACTGCTCTGCCAGTGCTGCTGCTTGCTCGGCAATGGTTGGAGGTGGCGTTTGCTGGCCAGCAGCATCACCTGCGCCCTGTGATTGGTCAATAGCCGTGGCATTAGCCGCTAAAGCCGCATCGGTCTGCGACAGAACAGCTGCATCATTTAGCTCAGCAGCATCAGGGTCAATCGCAGGTTCCTCTGCACTTGGCAGTGGTGCCTCACCTTGCTCTGGCGTGTCCGCAAAGTTTGGCTTAGGAGCCATGGCCGCCATATTCTGGGCAATGCGATCAGACATGTCCATAATATTGCGTGGTGGAATTAAGGCCTTCTTTGGCGCCTCATCGTACTCTGGGCAGCCAGGGATGGACTCTTTACGCGCCGCGCTCACGGCATCAGCAGAACCGCTAAGGAAGTCGCTAATGAGCGCATCGATGCGGTCATCCACACGCCACTGCGCGGAGCTGGTCTTGGTGTTAACCAGCACATCGCCATCTTGCATGTTTTGCATTGGCGTTAAGCGCCAATTCTGGGCTTGCATGTAATCTTTGCCAATGGTGGCAATCATTAAGGCGTAATCGCCCTCAGAGAGCATGATCTCCGCACCCTCTTTAGCCTCAGGCAGAAGAGAAATGCACTTTTCAATGCTATCCTTTAAAAACTGGGTATCGCCCTTAATTTCGCGCTTTAAGAGCACCTTGGCAAGGCGCGAGACGAGGTAGACCAGCTCATCGGTCACCTGCTCATCTAACTCGCGAAGTGGCGTAGCCAGCATGTCTGCCAAATGACGGAAACGGTCAGCTTGGGTGGTAACGATATCGTTACCGGAGGCGATGCCTGCCTCTTGGCCCTTAGCAAAGCCCTCATCACGGCCTTGACGGAAGCCGTCTTCATAGCCTTGGCTCATGCCGTCTTGCTGACCTTGGGCAAAGCCCTCGGTCTTACCCTGCTCTAAGCCCTTTTGGTAACCTTCTTCATGGCCGCTGTTTAAGCCCTCAGCATAACCCTCATTACGCGCGGCATTGCGCATGGCCTCGAGCTCTTCAACGCTGACGGTAGGGCCTTGGTCTTTTTTCTCGTTAGCTTCTGCCTCTTTGGCCGCTTTTTCTGCGGCGAGGCGCTCTTCTTCGGCCTTACGATCGGCCTCGGCTTGTGCAGCTTTGAGGGCCTCTTGGTGACGCTTAAAGTAACCGCCGATTTCGTAACCAATAGCGTTGGTGGTAATAGGCTTACCATCATCAAAGAGCGGCCACTGCATTGGAGTAAAGCCCTGAGCAGCTTCGCCGTTTACGATGTTGATTTCTTTGACTTCGGCGCCACGATTATTGTCTTTAATCGGGGTTATCACACGGTTTGGATCGATATCGGCACTCATCGAACCGAAAGCTTCGTGGTTAGCCATGATTACTCCCAATGAGACCTGTCGTACACGCCAAAGCTGAGAAGACAGAAGAAAGAAAAGAGGTGAAAAAGACAGAGAAAAAAGCCGCTAGCGCACTGGAGGCTAGGCCTAAACGGCTGCAACAGCTGGGCCAAACAAGGGCACACATAGGCTTATTTTAGCCCGTTTCTGCGTTAGGCAAAAGCGCTAAAAAGCAACGCTTGGCACTTGCTCTTGAGGCGGTAGCTGTTACTCCCCTATCTTAGGTCTGAGGAGCTTCGGGTAAAGGCATCCACTGAGGAAGGAGTAAGCTAATAGGTGAGGGCTACAAGGTTGAGTGCTGGTACTTGCCACACCGTAAGATGAATGGTGCAGGCAAGCCTGAACCTATCTTAAGGTTGGACACACACTCACTGGCCTTAAACTCCGTCATCTATTGAGTCAGTCGTTCCTTGGCAGCTGAGCCCCTTGTAAGTGCACTACCTACCCTCCTAAAACAACAAAGCCCCTGCATGCGCAGAGGCCCTGTGTAGCGCGCCTAAAGGCGCGCTTATATGCCACGCAATACCGACTACTCGATAAAGTCGTTGTCGGCACCACCACGCGACAGCACAATCTGACCGGCATCCGCCAGCTTGTGGGCAATAGCCAGAATCTCCTTTTGGGCGGCTTCCACATCGGAGATCTTGGTAGGACCCATAGACTCCAGATCCTCCTTGATACCCTCGCGCATACGCGACGACATGTTCTGGTAGAACTTCTCGCGTAAGGCCTCGTCGGCACCCTTGAGGGCCTTTTCCAGCACGTCGGTAGGAACCTCGCGCACCAACAGCTGAATCGAGCGGTCGTCCACACCACCCAGATTCTCGAACACGAACATGAGGTCTTGAATCTGTTGCCCCATCTCCTTGTCCTGCGCCTGAATGGCATCCATTAACTGCGTCTCGGTGTTGTTGTCGAGGTAGTTCATGATGTTGGCCGCCGACTTCAGACCACCAATCTTGGCCGTCTGCGCACCAGCCGAACCCGCAAATTGCTTTTCCATGATCTCATTGAGCTCTTGTAAGGCCGCAGGTTGCACCTCTTCTAAGGTGGCAATACGCATTATGAGGTCGAGGCGCACCGTCTCTGGGAACTGACTTAAAATCTGCGCCGACTGCTCAGGATCAAGGTAGGAGAGCACAATGGTCTGAATCTGAGGGTGCTCGTTTTGGATAATAGTCGCCACCTGACGGGCATCCATCCACTTGAGCGAATCCAGACCATGCGAGCCACTGCCCATGGAGATCTGGTCGACCAGATTGTTGGCCTTGTCCTCGCCTAAGGCCGCCACCAGAGCGTTCTTCACGAAGTCGGACGAGCCTAAGCCAATGTTCGAGTGCTTGGTGATATTGGTGAGGAAGGTCTTGTGCACAGCGTTAACGCTGTCCTGATTAAAGTCCTCCAGCTCGGCCATGCGGATACCGAGCTTTTGCACCTGCTTCGGCTGCAGATTGCGGAATAAAGCCGCAGCATCGTCCTCTGACAATGACAGCATTAAGATAGCGGCTTTGTCGATGCCAGAGAGCTTCTCTAAAGCCATCTTTTCGTCGTCAGTCAACTCGAGACCGTTAGAATTGCTCTGCTTCATAGGAGCAGCTGGGTAGCTGGTGCCACCCTGACGCACGAGGGCGCGATCTGACATAAACAAAACCTCAAAGGGGAAATAAGCCACCCCGCACTACAAAGCCCACAAGCTAACAGGCTCTTCACGCGTACAGGGCGCCATCAAAAGAAAAAAGCCTCAGCAAGCACGTCTTCTAGCCCACTGAAGCTTTTTCCCTCTCATTTCAAATCTGGGGAGTGCTTACACCACTTGCTTGCCCTACAAGTTTGCCTTATAGGGCAAAGCCTACACAAGGCTATAAGCCATTGTTGTTATTGCGGTTGTTCTTCTTCTTGTCCTTCTTGTCCTTCATGTCGGAATTAATCCAATCACGCAGCACTTCAGCAGAAAGCTGTGGCTCGTTGGACACTAAGGTACGCACGGCATTGAGCAGATCCTCATCACGGTGCAGGTTAGGTAACTCAATACCACCCTCACGGTTGATGTTGTAGATCTGATCGTTAAGCTCATTCTGCGCAGCGATGAGGTTGAGATCATCCTCACCACCTAAGGCCGAGCCGTTATCCATCTCTAATTGACGCTCCAGCTCCGCATCCTCGGCCGAGCGACCACGCAGCAGGCGGTTGATCATTGGGCGTACCACAAAGACCACCAACACAAGGATGATTAAGACCGCGCCGCCAATACGCAGAATACGTAAGAAGGCCTCTTGTTGCCACCATGGCAGAGCAGGCTGCACATCGTCGTGAGGGAAAGCGATGTTTTCCACCGTAATCACGTCACCACGACGCTCGTCTAAACCTAAGCCCGCACGCACTAAGTCAGCGATCTTATCGAGATCCTCTTGCGAGCGAGGTGCATAGGTGACCGCACCATCATCAGAGCTCTGACGCATGTCATCCACAGCCACCGACACCGTTAAGCGCTGTACCTGATTGGTAGGACGCACCGTGTGACGGACTGTAGTGTCAAGCTCGTAATTGCGCACCGCCTCGCGATTTTCATTTTGCATGGCCAAGCTGTCTTCAGCGGTAGCCGTGCCATCGCGTAATTGCTGCGGAATAGTGGCATTAGCAGGTGGCTGGTTAGAAAGCGAACCTGGCACACCATATGGGCTGCCATTGTCGTTATTGCCGCGCTCCTCACGTAAGGTCTCAGAACGCACCACCTGATTGTCAGGGTTGTAGAACTGACGGGTCTCTTCCTCCATGGTGGTGTCTAAGGTGACGTCCACCTCGGCGGAGTAATTACCCTCGCCTAACATTGGGCGGAGGATGGAATCGAGCTTCTCGCGATATTGCGCCTCACGCAGCGTGCGCATTTCAAATTCGCGCTGCAGGCGGTTATCGGAGACGGCATTATTGTCGGTGCTTAAGACGCGGCCGTTTTGATCGGTAACGGACACATCCTTAGCCAGCATGTTGTGCACCGAAGCGGCCACAGTGTAGCGAATGGAGTTAACCGTCTCAGGGGTGAGGTAGGCACCGTTCTTTAAGGTCACCACCACCGCTGCAGATGGACGTTGCTGCTCACGGGCAAAGACGTTATCACGAGGAATAGCCAACAGCACGGTAGCGTGCTCAATGCCATTCATGCGGCCAATAGCCTCACCCAGCTGCATTTCACGGCTATGCTTAATACGCTCACCTTCTAAGCGCTGCGACACACCAAAGCCGTTGTCGCGCATGATGATGGCGTCTTGCTCGGCGATCTTGTGCACCGCAATGTTATTGCGCAGCATCGCCTCACGCACCTTTTCGTAGTCCTCCATTGGCACCGAGATGGAGTCACCACGTAAGGTGTAGTTAAAGCCCTGCAGACTTAAGAAGTCGAGAACCGGACCAATTTCCTCGTCGGTGTAGCGACCTAAGGTACGCTGCGAGGCCGCCTCATTGCTTGATTGCAGAGAGAGCAGACCGAAGATAGCGCCGGTGACAAAGAGCACTAAGAAGCCCAGAATAATGAGCTTGCGTAAGATTTCGCCATTGTGGACGAACTCATTGACGCGGCCTTTGAAGTTATTGGCAGGAGGCTGGGTGGACATGGTGCTGCCCACGGTACCGCCAATGCGATTGTCATCATCCCCATCAGCGAAAGCGGCCTCAGCTTGCACGCCTGCTTGAGGTTGAGCGCCACCGGTAGCGTTAGGATCGACAAGAGCCGTGCTAGGTTCCTGCTGATTGCCACCAGTGTTGGCCACTGGAAAGGAATTGTCTGACATTTTCTATCCTTTAGACGACGAGACTAAAGCTGTAGCCTAGAGCAAAGGAATGGGGAACGCGCTCAAGAGGAGAAAGCACTGAGGAGGCTAAATTCAGTGGGGGTAGCGCGATAAAAGGGGGCGAAACAGAAACTACAAAACCACGCGCGGCGTAGTAACGCGCGGCGTGGTCTATTTCGCAGCTAAATCTGCATTTGCATGATGGACTGATAGGCTTCCACGATACGATTACGTATCTGCAAAGTAGCCTCAAAGGAGAGGCTGGACTTTTGGGAAGCAATCATGACATCAGAAAGGGTAATGGAGCGATCGCCCACATCAAAACGAGAGCTTAACTCACCGGCCTTGTTTTGTAAGAAGTTCACATTCTCAAAGGCATCGGTAAGTAACTGCTTAAATTCGCCAACAGTCTGACCGGCACTTTCTGGAGGCACCGGAGAAAGGTGCGTAGCGGCAGCGGCATTGTCCTGACCGATAGCAGCGGCAGCTTGCTGCGCGTTTTGGCTCATGGACAGTGCATCGGCGCGTAAAGCACGGGCAGCGCTTTCGCCGCTAAAGTAATCAGCTTGCGCGACGTTTAAACCTAAGTTGTTATTAACGGTGGTGTTAAAGCCACGAGCGCCCTGACCCATAGCCTGCAGGTGCTGATTCATGCGATCAAGCTGGGATAAAAACCCAGAGGTGCTGATCTGCTCGACGCTCATCCCTGTGCTCCTGTCAGTTTAATGACGAAAATAAAGAAAACTGGGCAAAAATAAGTCAAAAACTATGCCACGACGCCCGTTCCCCAATGTGCAGAATTGGCTTAAACAAGCCAGCGGTGAGGGGTACGGCATCCGAGCATGAGGCGGGAATGAAGGTGCTTTTTTTCGGGGGTGATTAGAGGAAAACAGCTACCTGCGGCGGTAGCTTTGTACAAGAGCATCCTAGAGGCGAGGCCTATAGTAAAGTCAGCTCTTTTGAAGTTCGTACAGTGCGTTACCCACACGGTGTACGGTGTACCAAAGAGCGTGGCAAGCACAGCCATACGCTCTGACGTCAGTGAGCTACCCAGAGCCGTCTGCCTGCTTTTATGTGGCAGCGGCATACACTCAGCGGACAACACATTTTTGTGCCCCAGCGGCACACTTTTGTGCAACGTGACATTATAGCCCTGCACAGGGCAAAGAAACCATTTTTACACAAAAAGAAGCTCAGCTCAGAACAGCTAAGCACTCCTGCCAACAACAGCCAACAGTTGTTAGTTACTGGCAGTCACATGTTGTCAGAAGAGCGAGCGTGACTCTGAGGTGTAGCTCAGTTTGATGCAAGATTAGTGACGGCAGAGCTACACAGCACCTACTATAGATAGCGCAAGTAGCCTGCACGGTGCTGTTAGCGCCCATGCACGCCAGAAACTGGCGCGTTATCCCTAAAGGGGCAAAAATGTGGCAAGCGACGGCAAGGAGCCGTGCCGTAGTAAAGGTCACGCATGGGAATGAGTGCTCTACAAAGTGACGGCTGCAAGGTTAAGTGAGGGTAGATTCCACACCTCGAGATGAATGGTGCAGGTAAGCCTGAGCTTATCTTAAGGCGGGGCATTAATGCTTGCCTTAGAGGCTGTCAGTCCCTACATTCCACTGCTGTCCACAGCTCCCCTGCTATGCTCTGCTCCTGCCTATGCCCATGGTCATGGCCATGACCCAGCCCTATTGCCCCTGAATAACGACAAAGCCGCTGCCATACGCGCGTATAGCAACGGCCTTTATGACAGAGCTACCGCCGTTGGTGGGCAGGCTGCACGCTGTTTAGCGCGCTCTGTTTCTTGACAGCTGGGGATGCATGGCGGGCAGCGCATAGCTGCGCCACACCACGCCATTAAGGCCATTAGGCCACTAAGCCTGCTCTTAGTCCTTAAGCAAGCGGAAGATGCGGATCTTAATCGCCTTACGGTGGTCGGTGTAGCTGATGTAGAGCAGGTTATGACGGCGGTCTACCTGCATGTATGGCGAGGTAAAGATGCCGTTAGCGTCATCTTCAAGACGCAGGAACTCCTTAAAGCTCTTGCCGTCAGAGGACACATACAGCGCTAAAGGTGCATTTTTGGAGGTGTCAACGGCAGACACATCCACCGTTGGGGTCGCAATGAGGCGGCCGCAAACGATGAGGTGATTTAAGTAGGTCACCGCATCGATAGCAGCGTTGCAGTTTACCAGTGGCAGTGGATAAGGCTCGCCCCATGAGGCACCTGCATCATGACTGTCAGCCTGATAAACCTGAGCACCACTGGCGCTTAAGAGCATGTGTACTGTCGAGGCCTTGGCATCAAGCTCCTCGGCGCTTAAGCCTGCTAAGGAGCAGCCCTCCATTTCGTGCATGCCCAGATCCTCATAGAGGGAGGCCTGCACCACCCCCTTAGCGGTATAGGCTTTTGCCGCTTCAGCCTTTTCCTTTTGGATATCAGCAGGGGTGATCTCGTTACTGGTGTTTAAGGTACGCAGATCGTCGTCACTGTAATCAGAGAAAGCTAAGCCCTCATCGCTATCGACCGAGCTAGGTAAGAGTACACGACCGGCGTATGGGCCCTTACGCACAACGTAAGGCTTAGTACGCACAGGGCCACGGCCTAACTCTGGGTTATTGGTGACGACACGGCATGGAGTCGTAAAGAGGGCACCGTCGTTAAAGCTTAAGCTCATGTAGCTGACGGAGCGATCGCTGACCTTAGCGGCCTTATAGATTAAGGCAACGACGTTATCAGCATCGCCATCGATGGCTTCGCTGTTTTCCGCTTTCTCTTTGACCTGAGCGACGATATCGTTCACGGCGGTGTGGATAGCGCCGGTAGCAGCAGGAGCGTGCTCCCCACCTTGGTTTTGGCGGCGCTCACGTAACTCGGCACCTTGGTTTAAGTAGAAGAGGACTGGGGTGCAATTAGCCTTTTGGTTGCGCTGTGGGCAATCTAACTTCTGTACCAGAGAGTGGCTGCCGTCGGCCTCGATCTTAATGACGTAAATTGAGGTATCGGCCATACCACGATCTGAACCGGCGTAGAAGGCACAGAGCATTGGGCTAAAAGGAATAAAGGCGTGGTGAAAGTGCTCGTGCTTAAGAGGCAGGATTGTGCTGGCGTGGCACACGCGTACAGGGGCGTTGGCATTACCCCAGCCAGTCACACCACCATTGGCCGAACCAAACAGGGCGGTGGTAGATTTGGCGGAAGCTTCTTGATTTGCGCGCTCCACCTCATCGAGAGTAATGGAGGTACTAAAAACCTCGTGAATTTTTACCATACAAATCGCGGCTCCTATCGCCACTGGTGTCTGAAAGCTAAGGCCTAAAGAAGCGTCTTAGCGTCAATGCGGTCAGCGCCGACGACAACCTCAGTTTGCAAACAGAGCACGCCCTCCTAAACAACAAATCTAAACCACTGGCTGTAGGCTTCCCTACAGTATTGATGCCCGAAAAAGCGCGGTTACATAGCACGCAGCGCGGTGCGGGGCCAATAGTATACGCCTATTACTGGGCCTTACCGGCGCTATTTCTTTCACACTTAGCACCACGTGGTGCAAGAAAGCGCAACACACTGGTTGTAAGGAGGAAAGAAATCTTTGTTCGTGCTGATTTTTACCGCTAAAAGAACCTAGCATTATGCCAAGAGCTAACTTAGCAAAGAGCGGGAATTCTGAGCAATATTCTTAGGGCGCAGATGTGAGCAATACAGCATTTTGTTTGGCGGGCACACTGTAGTGGGGAGCAACAACTATCGCCTATGTCCAAGCTTCTCAGGATAGCAGTCCAAAGAGCACATCGCGGTACGTCCCTTTTACGGCCGCCTGTCGCCTTAGGGTAAGGGCTTAATGTGAGGTCGCAGCACCCCACTGCCAGCATCATCTCTAAGAGAAAGGTCGGTCAGGTTATCAGTGTCCATCTGCTGCGGAGCATCAAGGTCTATCGCAGGTGCACGCCTCTCCCCATTGCTCCTAACACTGGTGCAGCTTGATGCTTTCAGCCCCTACCACACGACCCCCAAGTACTGCCCGCTGCAGATGATATCGAGAGAGATGGTGGTGGCGCTCTATACTACCTCCGAGGTGCTAATGCTTTAGGGATGATCACGATGTCCCTACCTACGCTTACTCATTTCATCTCACTACGTCCTCTCTGCAACAGTGCACCTTTTTAGGGCATCTGTGAAATTTTTGAAATTTTTTTCTGTCCCGTGCTCCGCCCGTTTTGTCTACTTTTGTCTACTGTTGTCTACAAAAAACCGCCTGCCCCGCACTGACCTCTGCCATAGCACTAGAAAAGTGCAGTCGTAGACAACGCTGCCGCTGCTTTTTACTGAGCCGCGCTCATTTGTAGACAACAGGACAGCACGCCCTGTCTACCACCTGTCTACTGCCGGTCTACTACTGCAAGATGGTTCTTTATCTTAATCACGGGATGCACTAAAAAGGTGTGACCTAATTTGGTTCATCTGTTGAACAAAATGGTCACGATCCCTGATAGACACATGAACAAGAACCGCAAGATCACACCACCAATCCGCTTTTGCACCATGCTTTTCAGCATTACAGCGCCCGCCAGACGCTTGTTTATGAGGTATACCCGCTCGTGATGTATACGCTAGTATGGTTAGAGCCTGTGCATGGTGCTTACGGCACGTAACTGTAGCCACGGCTATAGCTCTAACTTGCAGCGCTGTTACACCCAGTTTGCAGTGTCTGTCTAAGCCCTTGCCACAGCTCCAGTGTAATCACGCCCACGTTGTACTACTTTGCGTATATTGCTGCGTTACCGCGCCTCGGCATACGTTGGTATACGCCTTTGTATACCCGCAAAAAACCACAAGAAAACGCAGCTGTAAAGCGCCCGCAAAAGCACTTTTGGCCCAATAGCAGGCTTTGCAGAATGCAGTTCTTTGCTGTATGTATACAAATAAGGAACCGTGCACTGTGCACTTTGCGCTTTACTTGCAGTGCCGACAGCGTGAAGCTGCCGCGTATACGCAACGTCGCTACAGGTGACATCCCCCTTCAGGAAATGCTCTCTTCAGTAGCTGGCGACAAACGGCAAAGAAAACGCCTGCAAGTCTATATTTATGGGCGTAATGCCTTTAGTATACGCACGCACCAGCATGGCGCTTAGGCGCGCGGTGCCTTTGGGGCTGCGCAGCCACAGCGTTAGGCACGCACTTTCTCCTCACTCTTACTACTCCCAAACCACTCCCCTAAAAGAGAGCTCGCGAGAGGCTCTCTTATTAGAGCTACTGCCTTTATGGCAGGTATACCTCTAAAGAAGCAGTAACGATTAGCTCCGTACCACGGAGTCTTGATTAAGCTCGACGCTCCGGCGCGGCCGCAGTGTAGTGCTGACCCTCCCCATGCTTACGCATGGGTGATGCGTCACTGACACGCGCTCTAAGCTTGTATACAAGTATACGAGTCTGTGTGAGCTCACTGACGGCCACGAGGCCAGAGACTCCTAACTCTGAGCTTAATTGCCGCATGCCGCAACGCAGCCACTCCGCTGCAACACGGCAGCATTATGCAGACGCCATCCATCTCAGGCTGAACTCAAGTTCTGTCTTCTTTGTGGGCCAAGCTGCACCTTTGCCTACAGGACAAAACTTGACGCGTCTACCGTAGAAGAGCACTTGGGGCTCTTTTACCTCCGGCCGCTTTATTACAGGTTTTGTAAAGCCCCGTGACAAGGCGGTGTTGACCTAAACTTTTACCAAATATAGGCACCGAGCATCGCTTCAGCTTGCGCTCGTATCCAGTGTTACTGGCAGCGAGCAGTGGGCAGCGATGGTTCTGGCTGCTGCATGGCAGCTTGAGTATGCATGGCGTAAGGTGACA
The DNA here is from genome assembly GCA_949286015.1 of uncultured Succinivibrionaceae bacterium. GTDB lineage: Bacteria > Pseudomonadota > Gammaproteobacteria > Enterobacterales > Succinivibrionaceae > Anaerobiospirillum. The sequence goes on from CASEBB010000077.1 coordinate 18,430, forward strand.
CGCCGTCGCTTGTTTTTGTGCTCACCAAAGTGAGTACAGTTCTTCGCTTGCTGGCTAGGCACCAGCAGCTCTCTAGACATTGCCGTGGGCGCCACGCGCCCCACCGTGGACGTGCAGTGTCGTTCCCTGATGTGGCTTTTTGTGTGAGGTTATAGCGGCGCGCTCGCGCTGCTAGGGGTAGTGTATACCTACGATTCCCCTCAGCAAGGCTACTTAAAGGGCACCACACTCCCTCCCATAAGCAATGCGGCCAGCGTTATGGTCAGAGCCTTTATCAAGTGCTCTGTATACGGATACAGCAGGAAGCCGCTTAGCGGCAATGTCACTTACAGCATTACACCTGTACTGGGGCAGTGGAGTTTTACGCCCCGCAGCACCATACTGTGTCTTAAGGCACTGCCCGCTGGCTGTGACGCTACGTAACGTAACGTTATGTTACGTCACGTTACGACTCTGCCCTGCCCGCGCACCAGATGCTGTGAAGCACTGGCTCTTCCCGTGCTGACCTGACAAGCGACTTTTTCACCTCTCACCTAGCCCGACTCTACCTGTTGCTTGCAGTAAGGATGCGCTGCTCTCTACGCAGTCATCCCTACACGGCCCTGCCCTCCTTAGCAGCGCCCGCCCCAGCCACTGCCACAGCTACAGCCACACTTAGCGCGCCACCAAGCTCTAGTCTACGGTGTCTTTATGTTGACCGTCCTGAAGTCTCCCTCAGTGGCGGGAAAGCAGCGTTAAGGACAGCGCCTTTTGTCTTCGCAAGAGGCCAGCGACCGCACTCCCCTTGGCGCTTCGCTTGGTAAAAGTAATGATTCTTGTCATCGACTAAGCGAGGCCCCTGTGGACTACCAAGACTGGCTTGAGCAAACCTACCTCAAACTTACCACCAAAGAGCATCGTAAGTCGTTTGCGCAGTTCTTTACGCCACCGGCTATTGCCACCTTAATGGCGGCGTACATTCTTGATCTGATGGGGGCCTGCGCATACCCCATTCGTAAGAGTGGGGTATGCGCAGGCCCCCATCAGATCAATGTCGTGCGCAATGAGGCGCAGATTTACAATCTGACGACCTTTCACTCGATCTTTGTGCTGGATGAGGCTAATACCGACCTGATCTTTGCCTACCTGCTAACGCCTTTGGCTAAAGACATCATTATGCAGAATCGCCGTGAGTATGGTGGTGGCTTAGAGAAGCTGGAGCCGCTGGACATCAATCACGCGGTTTGTGTGAACTTTGCGGCGATGAGTGAGGAGCAACGCAGCAAGATTCTGGAGCTGTATGGGCAGTACCGGACGCAGGTGCTTAACGCAGCTCCGGCTGCGACTCTGGAGCAGGCTATTGCGGCGATTTCGGCGGCATTTATGGACGTAATCAAAGAGCAGTAGCGTCACCCCTTTGGTTCTTTGAGGTAGGAGCCTTCGGGCGCCATTATCTCGAGGTGAGTAAGGAGCAGATGTCTGTCTCAGGCTCTTACGCCCTGCCTTTTAGTGAAAACTGGCAGCTGGTGATGCTAAGAGTACTGCGGCTGCGGTCGCCTTTACTTTAAGGTACGGCAAGATAGCCTTCTGCACATAAGCAGATAAACAAAAGCCCAGCAGTGACTCCACCGCAGGGCTCTTGCTCTGTAGCGCGTTAGCACGTTAGCACGTTAGTTACGCTTATTCTGGCTTGCGCTTCTCGTGTACGCCCTCATCAGTGGCATACAGCACCACATCAGCACCACGATGGGCAAATAAGCCCACCGTCACCACGCCAGGAATAGCGTTAATCTGCGTTTCCAGCGCCTTTGGCTCAGTAATGCTGAGGCCATGCACGTCGAGGATCTCACAGCCATTATCAGTGATGCAGCCCTCACGCAGCACAGGGTTGCCACCTAACGCCCGTAACGAGCGCGCCACCTGCTCACGGGCCATAGGAATGACCTCTACAGGCAGTGGGAACTTACCTAAAGTGCTCACCAGCTTGGACTTGTCCACAATGCAGACAAAGGTCTTGGCCATCGAGGCGAGGATCTTTTCACGGGTTAAGCAGGCGCCACCACCCTTGATCATCTCAAAGTTATCATTAACCTCATCGGCGCCATCAATGTACACCTCATAAGGCTCGCACTCGTTAGGGTCTAAGACCTTAACGCCAATTTCCGTTAACAGCTCGGTAGTACGGTTGGAGCTGCTGACCGCACCGGCGACCTTAATGCCGTGCGCTTGAATGGCCTGAATAAACTTCACCACGGTTGAGCCCGAGCCCACGCCCAAAATGCCGTTTTGTGGGATGAATTCCAGCGCCTTTGCGGCCACCATTTCTTTTAATTCGTCTTGAGTCTTGCTCATTTTTTCCTCACAAATCCAAAGCACACCTCTAAAAGCGTCACCCCTTACCCTTATGCCAAGACAGCTGCGCAGACAAAGAAAAAGCGGCTCACGCTGGACACGCGGCCGCTTGTCATGGTCTTGGGCGTGCTTGCTCTTTGATAAGGGCGTGCAGCGTGTAATCACGCTACTCTAAGCGTGAAACCACACTACTCTTAACGTGTAGTCACGCTACTTTTCCCACCCTACTTACAAGCTACGCTCGCTTGCTGCCTTGATAGGCCTCAGAATTAGGCAACGCCTCGCTTCAGATGTAGTGTTATTTTACCGTGATCCGAGCAAAGCGACGCTTGCCGACTTGATAAACTCTGCAACCTAGCTCCACAGGGGCTTTTGGATCGGTAATGACCGTACCGTCGCACTTCACTGCGTTTTGCTTAAACATGCGCAGTGCCTCAGAAGTCGAGCTCACTAAGCCCGCCTCCTTAAACATGTTAGGCAGACCTAAAGACGCCTCAAAGGTAAACTCTGGGATGTCCTCAGGTAAGGCGCCCTTAGCAAACTGGTTAATAAAGCCTTGCACCGCCTCATCACCAGCTTCCTTGCCATGGTAGCGCGCCACAATCTCGCGGCCTAATTCCATCTTGGCATCGCGTGGATTCATCTCGCCACTGGCGCACTTACGCTTGAGCTCCTCAATCTCCGTTAATGGACGGAAGGAGAGCAGGTCGTAGTAAGACCACATCAGCTCATCGCTTAAGGACATGACCTTACCAAACATCTCATTGGCAGGCTCGTCCACACCAATGTAGTTGTGGGCAGACTTAGACATTTTCTTGACACCATCTAAGCCCACTAACAGTGGCATCATGAGCACGCATTGTGGCTCTTGGCCATCGTCCTTTTGCAGCTCGCGGCCCATGAGCAGATTAAACTTCTGATCGGTACCACCCAGCTCCACATCAGCGTGTAAGGCCACGCTGTCGTAGCCTTGGAATAATGGGTAGAGGAACTCGTGGATAGCGATAGGCTGGCCAGACTGATAGCGCTTGGTAAAGTCCTCACGCTCTAACATGCGCGCCACAGTGAGCTTAGAGGCTAAGCGAATCGTGCCCTCGGCACCTAACTTTGACAGCCACTCGGAGTTGTAGCGGATCTCCGTCTTGTCCTTATCTAAGACCTTAAAGGCTTGATCAGCATAGGTCTTAGCATTGGCCATGATTTGCTCACGCGAGAGCTGTGGGCGGGTGGCATTTTTACCCGAAGGATCACCCACAGAGGCGGTAAAGTCGCCAATAATGAGCACGACCTTATGACCCAGATTCTGGAAAGTTCTGAGCTTATTTAAGATCACGGTGTGGCCCAAGTGGATATCAGGGGCAGTAGGATCCATACCCAGCTTAATGACCAGCTGGCGACCGCTTTCTAACTTCTTTTTCAGCTCTTCGACAGGAATAATTTCCTGAGCACCACGGGCAATTTCGCGCAGTGCTTCCTCAACAGAAACCATGCAAACTCCTAAATCTCGGGTGCTAACCACTTGAGACCAAAAGGGTAAGCACTATCTCAAGCGCCAAACACTTAGAAAGAAGGCGAGGCCCTGAGGCAATCTAAGCTGACCTAAAAACCCGAGGAAAACAAAAGTGCCTCATTATAGCAGAAGCGGCAAAAGATGCATGGAGCAAATGGCTTATCTAAGCGCTTTTGTTCGGCATCAGAGAGCATCAGTGATCAGAGCATCATGATGATGCTTGCTCCTGCTTGCCCCATTACAGCTCAGGTATTTGCCCGCCACGCTGGAGCAACATTAGCCATTTTATGCCTGTTGCCAGAGCGCAGCATGCACGCATATTGGCTGGGGTTATGGGCGGCACTGTGCCGCATGCTCTGTGCTGGGATGCAAGATAGTGAACAGCGTCACACAGTGCGGCATAGGCATAATCTCATTTCTAAGGTTCCCCAAGTGCTATTGACGCACCTCAAGAGCACTCTAAAGCCATGGTGGGCTTAAGTTCGCGGGTATGCTGATGGTGACTCGACAGAGCCCCACAGCAGCCGCCATTGCCAGCCCTATCTCAGACATTACTGCAGCAGTGCTGATCATTGCTGCCCCGCCCTTCTGCGTTAACCACACCACAACGCGCCACCAACTAACAATCTGTTAGTAAATACCGCAGCTCGGCTTTACTGCCCCTACCCCACAACTTTTGCCTTATTTATCATATTTTATCGTAGACTTATCGCTTCTATCCTGCCAGTTACTGATGCCACCTATCGCCCAAAAATAGTGCTTTAGTGACGTGTTTACGAAATTTTGTGAGCAAGATCAAAGTTAGTACTGCCAATATTAGCTATGTTTTAGCCATTACCTATAATAACAAATGTTCGTAATTCTCTGTATATACTGACATTAGCGAACATTGTTCGTAAATAACGGCGTTGCTGGTGAAGCAACGCAGCAACGGGCGCGCACTACAAGGTGACTGCTAAAGTGCCAAGCCAATAACATAAGTCCTGATGCCTGCGGTCATTACTGTGTTCTTTGCTAGGGATTGCTTTAAGAAAAAGCAGTGCTTAGTGCTGCGCCGCTAAGCTAGCAGCTACGCCGCGCAGAGGTTAACAGATTCAACGCTCCTCTACAGCCAAGCTGTAGTACCAACCGGAGCTATTGGGCAAGCCTCAATGCCCTATCGCTCCTTGTTCTCCACCTCTAGCAATCACTAAGGCGAAGCCGTAGCGTGACTAGCTCTGCGATCTCCTCAATCTGCAAAGCTAGTGGGAGATTCGACTTGCTTTTTTAGTTTACTGGGGTCAGTAGAACCCCAGACACAAGCCCTTTTACCACAAGTGAGAGTGGCCTTTTAGCTAAACAAGCACACATTTCTCCTCTCCAGCGAGCGCAATAGACCTCAATCCTGCCTTGCTGTAGGGATGCCCCGCATACTTTGCTGATGCCCATTAATGTGTTCTTGTTCAGCCATTGCACGCGCGGCTTTGCTTTTCTTGTCTTGCTTCTAGGTTATTCAAATGAGCGCACACGCAACCCCGCTGGCACCAAAGGTCTCAATGCAGACCAAGTTGTCGTATGGCTACGGCAGCTTCGGCAAAGACCTCTCCCTGTGCTTAGTTAACACCTTCCTCTTCTTCTACCTCACAGACGTCGCCGAAGTCTCTGCAGCTGCATGCGGTATCATCTTCCTTGCCGCCAGAATCTGGGACACCATTAACGATCCTATCTTCGGCTTCATTGTCGCCAAGTGCAATTCGCGCTGGGGCAAGTACAAGCCATGGATCTTCATCGGTAACGTCTTAAACGCCATCTTCATGACGGCCTGCTTTTGCACCCACTACTTTGAGGGTACGACGCAGCTTATTTACCTCACGGTGGTGTACATCTGCTGGGGTATGTCGTACACCATTTGCGACGCGCCATTCTGGAGCTTGATCCCTAACATTACGCTGGATAAGAACGAGCGTGAGGGTCTGCTGCCATACCCTCGTTTTGCGGCCACGATTGGCGGTAATATCGCTGCCGGTTGCGGTATTTACTGTGTGCACCTCTTTGGTCAAGGCGATGATGGCTTAGGCTACATGTTGTATGCGGCCTTAGGCGGCTTCTTTGCCTTAAGCTCGGCCATTGTGACCTGCAAGTGGACAGAGGAGACCTACAAGGCTCCTGCTGATGAGACTTTCAGCTTAAAGGAAGCGGTCTTTATCACCACCCACAACAAGCAGTTCCTGATCTTCTTAGGCTTAGCTTTCTGCTACGTGATCGGTACAGGCATTTACGGCTCCTTAAACCTGTACTTCTTCAAGTACTGCCTAAAGGACGAGACCTTATTCTCGAGCTTGATTTTCTTTGCAGCGGTTGCGGCCATCCCGTCACTGATCTTCTTCAAGCCAGTTGTCACCCGTGTTGGCCGTAAGATCATGTTCTTAATGGCTATTAGTGCCCCATTTGTCGCTACCACGCTGATCTCGCTTCCTGTCCTTGGTATCACCTTTATCCCGCTTAACATCTTGGTAGCTATTTCCGGCTTATTCACAGGCGTCTCTACCGCTATTTACTGGCTGATTGCCATGATCATGGTAGCCGACACCGTGGACTATGGTGACATGGAGTACAACGTGCGCTCTGAGAGTATCTACTACTCCTTGCACACCCTGCTCTCCAAGTGCACCGGTGCCGTGTCGAGCGCTGTTATTGGTCTGTTCTTAGCGCTGATCGACTATGTGCCAAACGTAGAGCAGACGCAAGGCACCATTGAGAGCTTAACCTTCCTCTACTGGGGCTCCTCTGTGCTTTGCCTCGTAGGTGCTGCCATCTACATCTTCTTTTACAAGCTCAATGGCGATAAGTTGGATGAGGTACAGCGCGTGTTAACCCGTCGCTATATGGATCGCCTCGTGAAAGATTCGGTATCTACGGGCGACATCAAAGAGGACTTAGCGCTCTTAAAGCAATCCCCTGCAAGCGCGCAACAACAACAATAAGCCCACCTGTGTGCGGTACATGCGGCGCATGCAGTATGACGCGCCGGTGGATTAGTGGATGGGAGTTTTGCTGCCTTATCAACCACACGCTGAGTAGAGCCAAACTTTGAGGCCACAGCCTTACCCTTGAAGGGTCTACGTAAGGCGCCCGCCTCTGGCATAAAGGCCATATCTTAGCGGTTTGTGGCAAATCAGCTTTAACTCCACAAAACCAGATTCTAGGCTCCATCAGGGCTTAGGTCTTAACCAGATCCGGCCTCACCTTTGGATCTGGTTAAGTGCTCTCAAAACACCAAACCAAATAGGGCCTTGTGCCCTATTTTTATTTGTGGCTGCGCCTGATCTGAGCACAGCGCGCCTCCGCCACAACGCAAAAACAGCCAAGCCCCGCCATCGCCTTCCCCATACCAACGATCTTAAGATCACGCGGCTGCTATCAGGTTCGGTGTTTACCAGCTTGTTTTGCCCTTATGCTACCACCCTTAGGGTAAGGTTATGTAATCCAGTGGTTAAGTCCTACCTGAGGTTAGCGTGTATACTCCACGCCACCCAGTGTTGCCAAAAACTGCTAACATGCACCGCAGCCTTGGGCTTATCCCTGCAAGGATAACTGACAAGGACAACCTCAGATCAAACCGGAGCTGCCATGGACATCATCCGTGAAGTTAACGTCAAGAGCATCTTAGGCAAGTCCGGTATTCATCAAGGCTACTCGGCCAATCCCTACGTTGGCTGCACTCATGACTGCATCTACTGCTTTGCCGCGTACATGCAGCGCTATAGCGACCATGAGGAAAAGTGGGGTACCTTTCTTGATGTAAAGAATTGGCCAGCGCTTACGCAGATTTACAAGCTCGACGGCGCCTCTATCTGGATTGGCTCGGTCACCGATGGCTACAACTCCTATGAGGCTAAGTACAAGCGCACGCGCCTGCTTTTAGAGCAGCTACAAGGGGCAGACGTCGACATCACCATTTGTACCAAATCCGACCTCGTACTGCGCGATCTCGACCTCCTCAAAAAGTTTAGACGTGCCACCATTTCGTGGTCGATCAATACCGTCGATGAGGCCCTCCAAGCGCAAATGGATAAGGCCGCGCCGATCAGCAAACGCCTTGAGGCAATGCGCATAGCGCACGAGGCGGGCATCCACACCATTTGCTTTATCGCGCCCATTCTGCCGCAGCTCACCTCAGTGCCTGCGATTGTTACTGCGGTAAAGGATCGCGCGGATGAGATCTGGCTTGATAAACTCAATTTGCGCGGCCAAGTGCGCACGCCTGTCCTCAAGTTTATAGGCCAGCACTATCCCGAGCTACTGCCGCTTTATCAGGTGCTCTACCCCGTACCGACCACGCTGCAGAGCAGGTGGCAGCAAATGCCACGGGATTTAGCGCTACAACAGCAACAGCGCATGCAACAACGGAGGCAACAGACAGGTGCGCACATGACGACAGTGGTGGGCAGCTTTTCCCCACCGGTCTCCGCTGGCGTCACCACCAGCAACAGCAGCAGCGCAAGAGCCGAAGCTGCGGAGCACAATGATTTGTGCGACTACTGGGAAGCGCTGGCGATGGCTCTTGAGGCCTATGCCCATGCCCAGAACATTCCCTACTACGTTAGGCCAAAGGACACCCTCAAAGACATCACGGGCCAAGATGGCAGCAGCGCCAATGCTGCTCTTAATGAGGCCGAGGCTGACGACCTCCTCTTATTGGGAGCTTTAGGGCAGGGACAAAGCAGAGAGAAAAAGCGCTTCACGGGGCCGATTATGGTGAACTACTTTGCGCCGCGTAAGTGAGGTGTGGTACCCAAGGGCCGTGATGCCTGCCCACTGGTCTCAAAATTAGAAAGGGTAGCGCTGGGGATTGGTGTCCTACACCAGAACCAGCAACAGCTGGCGCCTCAAGGCGCTACGGCACGTTATCTTCAGGGTGGATGTGATCTTCCCTCTGATGGCTTACTCTTGGCGAAGTATCACCACCAAGGTAACAAGGCCTCATGTAGAGACACGCGCCACAGTAAGGCAGCAGTGCTACAGCCATGTGCCTGTTTCAGCAGGCGCCACGCGGCGCCTGTATCTTAAAGGTGATGCTGACAAGGGCCGCCGTGCTTAGTAGCCCTGCTCTACCGCCATCACCTGCTGACGGAGCTCCTCAAGCTGTTGCTGTAACTGCGCGCGCTCCTGCTCACGCTGCAGCACCGTCTGATTGACGCCCTCTTGGCGCATCTTCTCCATTTGCGCCTGCACCGAAGCAATCTTGTTCTCTAGGTCAGAGTTCAGCGCCTTTTTCTCCGCTAAGCTGTCCTTGACGCCATAGAGCTGGTCTTCTAAGCGGTCTAAGACCTTAACCTGCGCTTGATAGTCACTGCGAATAATGGCGCTCTGCGTGTGGAGATCACGCGTCATCGCATTGAGGCGCTCAGTTTCGGCCTTTAAGTCAGCTACCTGCTGCTCCTTTTGCTCCACACGCTCCGAGTACGATCCCGAAACAGCACAGCCAATCTTGTTAAAGAAGCCCACATCTTGTGAGGGATCGCACTCTGCTGCAGTCGTGGTGCAAGCGCTGACACTTAAAGCCGTCACGAACGCTACAGCGACAGCGGCCATCTTCTCTACAATCTTTGCCATGATGCATGTCCTCACAAACAAAATTGGCGTTCTACCTACCCACTGCTACCACCACAGCAGTATCTGCACTGGGCGCCGTACTACGGGAGGTAGTTGGCGCTTAGTTAGTGCCACTTAGGGCTTTCTGACGGCGTTGCCGTGGCCCTAAGGCGGCCTCATTGGTAGCAGCCTGCTCTTCTTTCTTGGCGTTAACCTGCTCTAAGATAGCTGCCTTTTGCTCGTCTGGGAGCTGAGAGGCCAGCTCCATGATCACCTTACCAAACTCCGCAAAGTGCTCACCATAGTAGGCCGACAGCCACACCATGTTGCGCATGTAGATCGAGAATGGCTCACGCAGCGAGCGCAGGTGCTCCTTTAAATTGGTGATAAGACGCTGTACCAAACTAATGGAGGTCTTCTCCGAGATGCTGTACTCTGCACCACCACTAGGTCTGGCCTTGAGGCGCTGTAACACCTCACGATAAACCGTTGGCTTTAAAAAGGTCATCATGGCGGTGCGATACAGCACGGGGTACTCTTCCAAGATCTTGTTTAACTGCACAATGATCAGAGGAAAGTCCTGCGCCTTAGTCACGTTCTTATCGCGGATACGCTGAGCGATGTATTCGATCTTCTTGGCGTTCTTGTTAAAGAGGTCGGTCAGATCGTTATCTTCAATCAGCGTGCGAATTTCCTCGACGAGGCCCGCAAGCTGAGTTTCGCGATCAGGATATTGCTCCTGCAAGTCATCAATGGTGTCTTGGATGTCTTGCACCAGATCCTGATCGATCACCGCCTGCATTTGCTTAAAGTTGTCAGTAGGCTGGGCATTAGGATCAACAACACCGCTGTTTCCTACCGGTGCCTCTGTCGCTACTTCTGTGGTGGTAGCACTAGCCTCAGCGCTAGCAGTAGCGCCAGCGGTAGAGCTAGCATCAGCGGTAGCGGTAGCAGTCTGAGCAAGTGGCGCTGTAGTCACTTGCTGTGGTGTGGTCTCTTGCTGCGTAATATCTGCCATCACGATCTCAACAATCAGTGCAGTGCTCTGCAAAGCTCCAGCATCTTTCCAGCATCTTGCTGTAGCTTTACAGGCGGCGGCACCACTGCTGACAAACAAAAAAGCAGAGCGCAAAGTGAACCTGCTTTCCTGCAAGCAGCGTATGAGGTTTTACCCTCATAACGGTGCAGCCCAGCTTACTTCAAGCTCCAAGGCACTGTGAAGCACCACTGCCTCGCAGCGCACTTGCAGCAACTCTCTCTCCCAAAGCCTCAATATCTTAAGGCTCGGCCTCAGCAAGGTGAGGTGACACTAAGCAACGTCTGGCTGTTGCTCTAAGCCAATCGCCAGCACGTTACGCGCATTGATATAACCCTCTAAGCTCTGGCGTAAGTCGTCCACCGCCTGTTGCAGCTCGGCGATCTCCTGATCGCACTCCTTTAAGCGCTGCTTCTCGGCTTTGGTTAAGTACTGACCATTAACGATGCCATTACGGGCGGTCTTGTAGGAATCAAGTGACTTTAAGTGCACCTCGAGGTTGTCCTGCAAGAGCTCAATATTGGCGTCATACTGAGCAATGGTCTGTTGCAACTCCTGCTTTTGCGCGGTGTGATTTTTGATGTCACGCTGCAACTTGGCCATGCGCTTTTGGTCATCAGCATACACTGCTTGAGCGGCAGCAGCCATGTCGATGGCCTTTTGATTGTTGGACTGCATATTGGCCAATAAGGCGTCTAACTGCTGCTCTTTGCTGTGGTAGTCACTGCGCAGCTTATCAAGCAGCGCATTACCGCCCATAAAGACAGCACAGCCAGCGGCCGCAGCGGCAATACAGGCAGCACGCTGATTACTGTCGACTAACAGAATACAGCCAATACCGGTGATGGCCGCACCAGTAGCACAAGCCGTGATGTACGAAGATGACTCCACATTGAAGTCATCGTTAGCGAGGCGTGGATCAGGATCGGCACTGCTACCGCCGAATGCTGAAGTAGAAGCACAGCCGCCTAAGGCCAGCGATGTGCTCACCGCCACTGCGATCAGACTTTTGTACAAACTCATAAAGTCACCTACTTGCTACTGTTGCAGGAGTTGAATTGGGAAGATCTGATTGCCATAGGCACCAGAGCACACCACCTTACCATTAGCGCTTGGCTGGCAAGTCACCTCTGGTAATTGGTAAGCGGTGTTATCAGGGCACTGCGCATGGCCGCTGTTGCGTAACACCACGCGGCCGTTGCTCACGGCGGCCGTAACAGGGGCTACACACTTCACGCCATCAGGGCGGTTGATCACCACCTGACCTTGACCGTTGTTGAATTGATAGCTCATTTGCAGCGGACGGCCATTGGCGCTATCCATGAGGCCTGAGCGCGTACTCCACGTACCGTTTAAGACTTGCTGTCCTTGGTTTTGTAAGGCCTGTGGCGTAAAACTCAGCTCATTAGGTGCAGGCGTCGTCGCAGCTGTAGCAGCAGGCGCATTTGGGTTAGATGCAGGGGCGCCTTGGCCAAGAGCCGCTTGCTCTGCTTGACGGGCACTTAAAACTTGCTGTTGCTGTTGTGGCGTGAGACCGGCTAAAGGATCAGGTGGCGTCTGCTGTTGCTGCGCATTACCGATCGCGACATTAGATGCTGGGGCAGAAGCAGCAGGGTTTTGCGTCTGCGCAGTACCACCTAACGCTGGATCAGGTGGCAGCGGAGCGCCATTAGTGCTCATGATATCTTGGCTGGTGGTGTTAGAGCTGGTAAGAGCTTGATTAAACGCCTCAGCACTCTCAGTCGTATTGGTGCTGGCAACATCCGAGGCCATGCTGCTATCAGTAGCCAGAGCACTGTCGGTAGCCAGAGCGTTATCCACGGCCACTGAGCTGTCAACCCCCAGTGCGCCATTAGTGGCTAAAGCCCCATCTACGTTCATATCTGCTGGTGGGGTGATAACACTCACAGGGATAGTGCTGTCTGTACCCACGCTTGGAAGAGGGTTGCCAGCCGCATCAAGCGGAATTACCGCACCATCACCTGTAGGTACCGCACCATTTACCGTCTCCACGGGTACAATCACCGTATGCGTGGTCGAGGTAGCCGTAGAAGAGTCACTGACATGAGACTCATTTGCCCATGCCGAGGAGCTGGAGTTGCGGTCAGAGAAAGCGCTCGCGCTCTCAGCGCTGCTACTGCTACTGCTCGCATCATTAGCACTCATGCTATCGGTGAAGCTGGTCGAGCCTTGGAACTCATGGCTGGAGCTTGGCTCTAAGATCGCCTGTGCTTCCTCAGCAGTAGTGGTGTCCTGCACCGCAGTGACATCATCGGGCACGTCCGCTAAGAGGCGGCCATGATCATGGGCAGGTGAGTTGGGATCTGCTAAGACGCCCTCGTCAACAATTGGTGCCTCCTCACCGTTTACCGCTGTGGCTGGGGCAGTGATCGCAGGCGTATCTAACGAGGAATCAAAGGTAAGAACTGAGCCACCAAAGAAGCGTGGCAGTAACCACCACAACAGCAGGCCTAAAAGCAGAAGAAGCAGCAGGAGCCATAACCACCATGGGATGATGCAACGGTGGCGATTAGACTCTACTGGCTGTTGTTGCTGTGGGGGCAGTGGTGGCAAGTCATCAGCGGCATAGGCCGTATTAGGTGCGGCGGCAAAGCCAGCGGCACCAGCGGCCGCAGCTGCAGCAGTTGCGGTGGCAGCTAATGGGGCAAAAGGACTCTGTTGCAGGTCATCAGTCTTACTGCAAAAGCCCCAGAAGGTGATAACAGGGATGCCATCGACGATGTAGACAAACTCAGGGCCTGGGAAATGGATCGCAGGTAAGTTTTGGACGGCATTAACACCGGTGAGGTAGTGCGCAAAGAGCATGCTCTTATTGTCACCGCCACGGCGCATGAGGTCAGCACCTAAGCGTTTTACGGCCTGCTCAAATTGATGGAGACGATTGCGTGCAGCTTGCTGCTCTTGCGGGGTAGCGCTTGGCCACGCGACGATATCGTACTGGCCTGTTGGGCTCTGTGGGGGAAAAGGCACATACCAATCGATGTTCAAGCCATCGGCACTGATACGTGGAATGGCAAGGCTTTTGACCAGCTCAGGGCCGACTTGTGGATTGATAGCGAGAGCGGAGCGGAAGGCCTCGGCATTGAGGTATACCGGCTGACCGTCTTGGCCTATAGGGATAAAATCAGAGATCTGCCCACCGTTTAACTGTGTGTTTTTCACTAAATTTACTCCACCCAAGGCGTGCTCGCTACAATGCTCTGGTCACGCACGGTAAGGAATGAGTGATCTAATAAGTGACGGCTGCAAGGTTGTGTGCTAGCAACAGCCCCTACCTCGAGATCAATGGCACAGGAAAGCCTGAACCTCTCTTTAGTTGGGGCACACATGATGGCCTGCAACTCATCTCTTAAATCGACTACTCCTCAGCACATGTGGCGCAAGTGCTACAACCTACGCTATTTACTACTTACTTACAAAGAGGCGCTGACCACCTCTGCCTGACGGCCATTTCTGGTTATTGTACTCTAAGCTTAGGCAGTCACGCGTAAGTAGATAGAGGCAGTGCGTACTATCTCATCATTTGCTGCCCACTGGTGGCTGCGAGTGGTGCGGGTGATGCGGGTGGCGGCTGGTTGCACGTGAGCCCTGCAGATAACCTGTACAAACACACCGTACCCAACATCCCCCTCTGACGTCGAGGAGTTGCGGCTGCTTTTTCCCCAACCGCTAGGATACGGTCGGCTTTTACCTTAGAGGTGATCTACTTACGACTACCTCTCAAGGGTAAGGCGCTCGCCTTAAAGCTGAGCTGAGCTTGCCCCCTACTCGATGTCAGTACCTGACGTTAAGAGCTACTTACGCTGCAACAGCCGCTGCACCGCCTTGTAATTCCGCTTGAAGGTACAAGCATCCTGAGGAAGGCCAAAGCCCGAGCAACCATAGAACTGACCAAAAGGCCCTGTTTTGAGCTTTAGCGGACGGCCACAACGCTCGCACAGCGGCATCCGCTCCTGACAATTCTTGTTAGTACACTCCGAGTAGCCTTGGTGATCCACGCTCGGCGCGCCGCACTGCGCACAGACACGGGCTATATTCTTACAGGCCGGATTGGAGCAGCTGTAGAACTTGCTATAAGGACCTGCTACCGCCTGATAAATGCCGCGGCCGCACACAGGGCAAGCAAACTGCCGCAGATAGGCTTCTCTGAAGGTTTCTGCTTGCAAATCGATGTGGTACTTAGGCTGCAGCAGCTCTGCAACAAAGTCCGAAACCGGTTGCGCGGCATCAGCAATCAAATACACATCGTGCTTAGCGCGCGTTAAGCTCACGTAAAAGAGACGGCGCTCTTCGGCATCCTTGAAATCTTCGTTGTTATCGAGCAAGCACTCTAAGATCTCGCTGCCCTTGATGCGGCACGGGAAGGAAAGATAGTCACCACCCAAAACTCCCGCTACCACCACATAGTCAGCCTCTAAGCCCTTGGCCTTATGCATAGTCCACAGCTTCAGCTGCTCTTTCAGCTGCTCCTTGCGCTGGGCATCGCGCGGGCAGAACAGCGCCGGATCAAGGCACAAGCGCAAGGCCGTGTCTCGTTCCTCAGCGCTTAAGCTCTCTTTTAAGCTCTGATCGCTCACTAAGGCATTAGCAGGGAAATCGTCAATGTTCTCAAGGTATTTGGCAATACCATTGAGCACGCTGTTATAGCGCGAAATGACCGCAATGGTGGCATCTGGATGCTGCTTTAGTATGACCTGCACCTGACAGAGAGCGGCAATGGCGCTGGTAATAGCGCTGTGCACATAATTAAGACCACGCAGGCAGTGGCAGAAGGCTTTAGAGACCATGAAGGCGCCCATATCGCCCGCCTCTAACAGATCATGCACACCGGCTTCTGAATTTGAGCGAGTATTCGCCCCCTAAAATGGGGCACAAGTGATTACACAATATGAAACACAAACTACCTGTTTACAGTCAA
>CASEBB010000078.1 GCA_949286015.1 uncultured Succinivibrionaceae bacterium
AGCACTATGCCTTGTTTTAGGCAAAATAGCAACCCCACAGCCTTGTCCATAAAACCCTATATTTAAGCCATTTCAATGCTTATTTTGGAGAACATGGATTGAACCTGAGCTGATCACAGTAGGATGGCACCTAAAAGCCAACAACTACCTCCTCACCGCAAATTGTCGATGGGCATGGCTGGTCGAGAACGTCACCACATCATCCTTTACCCCTCATTTCCCCGCCCCTAACGATCACATAAATGCAGCCACTGTGACTTGACGGCCGTGCTAAAATCCCCTCCGCGATGATGAGGGCTTTCCTCTAAGCCTTCTGCATTGCCGCGCAGTATAAACACTGCATGTCTCTCTCCCTTGTATCCGCAACAGATAATGCAGCAGGCCTCTGTGTTCTGACACCTTCGCCTCGCTGCGGCGATGCCAGTAACGCAATGGAAAACAATCTCATTAACATCGAGCATATCAACCCGCCTGCGACTAACCCGCCATACCTCATCAAAGATCGCTTCCGCACCTTCTTACCGGTGATTGTGGACGTCGAAACCGGTGGCTTTAACCCTTACACCGATGCCCTCTTAGAAGTGTGCATGATCACGGTGCAAATCAACAATCAGGGTCTAATGGAGCCAAAGGATCGCTACAGCGTCAACCTGCGTCCTTTTGAGGGCTCGACTCTGGTGCGCATCAATGTTGATTTCATCGGCGTCGATCCTTTTGATCCTAAGCGTAATGCCAAAGATGAGGGGCAGGCCATGCGTCCGCTCTTTAAAGAGATCTCCCGCGAGGTTAAAGAGCAAGCCTGCACTAAGGCCATCTTGGTCGGTCATAATGGCTCGTTTGACTTAGGCTTTATCAATGCTGTGGCCAATCGCTTAAAGTACAAGCGCAACCCATTTCATCCTTTCTCGGTAATCGATACCGCCTCCTTAGGCGCCTTAGTGTATGGGCAAACGGTGTTATCCCGAGCCTGCCACAGTGCCGGTATGACCTTTGATGAGGAGCATGCCCACAGCGCGCAATACGACACGCAGCAAGAGTGTGAGCTCTTCTGCCGCATGTATAACAGCTTTACTAAGTTTGCCGGTTTGCCAAACTAAAAGGCCACCTCCACACTCCCAGCCACTTCCTGCTCCCCTACCCACAAACCGCAAAGTGGCCAGCGCAGCTTAACGCACTGACGCCGAGACGTCGTGGAGTTGAGACTGATTTTTCCCCAAACGCTAATATACGGCTTTTACCTTAGAGGAAATCTACTTACGACTACCACTCAAGGGTAAGGCGCCAGCCTTAAATCTGAGCGTGCCCCCTTATCCACCTGCCAGCACAGCTCCAGCACGCACTCTCTCGCTTTCTCTGCCCCTACCTCTCCCAATGCCTTTGCCACCCCACACCAACAGCCCTGCCCGTGCTTTCTGTGTAGCTTACGCCTCTGCTAAGGCCAAAGCACC
This sequence comes from uncultured Succinivibrionaceae bacterium, assembly GCA_949286015.1. Classification (GTDB taxonomy): domain Bacteria; phylum Pseudomonadota; class Gammaproteobacteria; order Enterobacterales; family Succinivibrionaceae; genus Anaerobiospirillum. The sequence goes on from CASEBB010000078.1 coordinate 1,449, forward strand.
ACAGAGAGCTTGCATGTGAGGACAGTGACCAACTCAAACGGCTTGTAATGGTAGTGGTTTCCTCACGGTGGCACGCGTCAGCACAGGTCGCCTTTCCCCGCTCACGCCCTCCTGCACCCCCATTAGCCAGCCCCTTTAGCGCTAAGAGCAGCGCCACATCCCTCAAGAGGCAGTCGCTTTAAGTTGCAACGCGTGCAACTCTTTGGTGCTTATTCCGGCCTTTTTGCGCCCTACATCCCACTCTTACAGAAAAAATATTTCATCTGCAAAGTTTTGCGCGTCCACTGCTTGCAGTTTGCCCCTTTTGCGCCTATTCTGAGCACAGTTCTGGCGATCATGCCACACACAGATTTGCACGCATAAGGAAGGACTGTCCCATGACTTTCGCACTGCCACCTCTGAAGTACGACAAGAAGGCTTTAGGTTTCATCTCCGAGAACACCTTAAACTTCCACCACGGTAAGCACCTGCAGACCTACATCGACACCACCAACAAGCTGGTGGCCGGTTCCAACTACGAGGGCAAGTCCTTATTAGAGATCATGACCTCCTCGTCGGGCCCTCTCTTCAACAACGCCGCCCAGTCTTGGAACCACGAGTTCTACTTCAACTGCTTAACCGGCGAGAAGAAGGAGCCAACCGGCAAGCTCTTAGAGATGATTAACGAGAACTTCGGCTCCTTAGACGAGTTCAAGCAGAAGTTCGCCGCTGCCGCTGTGGGCAACTTTGGTTCTGGCTGGACTTGGCTGGTGCAAACCGGTCCAAACAAGCTCAAGATCATGAGCACCTCCAACGCTGCCAACCCAATCGTGGACGGCTTCACCCCAATTCTGACGGTTGACGTCTGGGAGCACGCTTACTACCTCGACTACCAAAACCGTCGTGCTGACTACCTCAAGGACTTCTTAGAGCACATCGATTGGGACTTCGTTGCTTCCCAGATGCGTGACTAATAAGGTCGCACTAAGCGCGGCTCTCCAACCTTTTGCGTGACGATTGCTGCGCGCAGCAATCAAGGCAAGAGAGCCAAACTTAAGCGTCAGCAGAGCCCTGTGGTGCCGTGGGTGCCACAGGGCTTTGTCGTTTCTGCATCCCACACAACACGCCGTCTCCCTACCGCACCACCTACAGCGCACAAGATAGCCCCATGAAGAGGCCGCAAAGAGGGATGCCTACCTCGAGGTAAGGTGGCTCCTTAAGCTCTTTTGCTGTGGGGTTCAGCCCCTTAATGCAGAAACCTGCTATGGAGCAGCAAGCGTCGCTACCGCGACTTATCGGCTCTCCTTAGAGGTTGGTGGATAGAGCCTTACACTACTTTTAGGTGGCTAACATTAAACGCCATAACCACGGCTCATGGGCTTGCCTAAAGGTGTGAGGCTACGCTGTGGTATGCACCAAACTCTTAGTAGAGCTAACTTCTGATGAAGGTTAATGGCAAATAGCTTTGCTCCCCCATGGAAAAACGCCTGCGGCTCTTAGGGTTCGTAGGGTAGTTTGCTATCGTACCCACCTGCACAAAACGTGATTCACATCGTAATCTGCGCATATTAAAGCGCAAAAGTTCCCGCTACATCACACCTTGCAACTAAAGGTAGCGCCTTGCGGCCGCTATGTACGGCAGAATACAGCTCAAGAGCCAGAGACAGCGGTTTTCACCTCTGCCTTGGGCGCAATGTACGCACACTATCCGCACTCCTTGCGGTCACCACTCAATACAGTACTCAGGGGCCAAAAAGCTCTCCCCTTAGCTCTTTACTTTCCTTAGGTTTATCTGCTTGGCGCGCTGTGGGAACCTCCGTGCTGTGCTATAATCATAGTTAGAAATGCGCTGCATTCTCTGCCTTGCCTCGTACCTTGCGGTGACGCATGGACATGACCTAACTTGCAGGCCCTAAGGCGCTGCAAACGCTAATAGTAAGCCCTTCGGTCAAACACAGGTACAGACAGCTCGCATGGTGTCTCACCAGAAAGCCTATCGCATTGTCGGTAAAGCTGCACGTGGCATTTTAAGCCAAAGGCGCAGCAGGGCTTTGCGAATAATGCAGACGCTCCCGCCTGCTCAAACCTTTGAGCTTAAGTTGTCACCTCTACTGGTGACAGCACATATAGGCGATGTACTCCTAAGAGCTCGCAGCGAGCTCTGGACGCCTATATGTCCCTGTCGTTAGAGCTCTTTGGGGTTTTTAAGCACTACTAGCTTTCGCCTAAGTCTGTGCTCTTATACTGCGTCTATACCCCATCCCCAGCACAAAATCTTGTATGTACGTGGGTGCTGTTTGCTGCGTTCTGCAACGCAGCTTGTGTGTGTGATCAAACCGCTTTACAAAAGCGCCTCCAGCGTTGCTTTGAAAGCCAGTTTTCTCTCTTGCTCCCTGTTGCTTATCCTCAAGTCCTGACATGCAGCTGCAAGATACAGCTAAAGCAGCTATTACTGCTGCTGCTGTAGTTTTGCTGGCATTTGCCGTTATACGCGCGCATGCACGCACCGGCGTGTCTCAATGAGCGCCACAGGCGCAGGCTTCTGTAAGCCCTCTATTACTTTATCGCCCAAATGGGCCACAAGCTCTGCTCTGAATCTCGCCACAAGCGAACTAAGCGCGCTGGCACAACTCAAGACCTGCGTTCAGAGCAGCGTCTCAACCTCTTTTTGTACTGACGGCTAAGTCCGCCCAAGGAGTCGGGCTATGATGCTTCGCGAACAAGCCCACCAATACAAGGAGATGTATGCGCGCCAGCATTACTCGCCACTGCGCGCCATCTGCCGTAGCTTCTTAAAATACGTGGCACCAAGCATGATGATGGTGCTGCTGGTAACTCTGGTTTTAGGCACCTTTGCCTCAGAGCCAGTCTCAGCTGAGCCTCAGGGCTTTAGCAGTGGTGCAGTGCAGCGTGCTGCGCCACAGGGCTTTGGCATCGAGAGCAATAGCCCTAATACCGTCAAAGGTGTCTTAAGTCAGGGCCATAGTAACGACTATGTGGTGCTCGAGGGCCACCTCTTTGCCAATGCTGACGATCCTCAGGATCTCTCGTCCTATATCTTTAAGGACGCCAATGGCGATCAGATCACGGTAGATATCAGCACCTCCAATAACGCCGTGGTGCCACAGCCTGACCTCGTGTACTACATTTGGGGCACCGTCAATCGCGATTGGTTCTCTACCTCCATCAATGTGATTGAGTACACCCCTGTAGGCTAAGCGCAGGTACGTACCACACCTCGAGATGAAGGGGCAGGCGAGCCTGAGCCTATCTTAAAGGTGGACACACTTGCCTGAAACTCCGTCATCTCTTAAGCCAGTCGTTCCTTACGACCGGCTTCTCACCCGCGACGCTAACCACTAAGCACAATTACCCCGCGTCCACCACCACCACCACCACCACCTGCCGCGCTCCGCCGCCTGCCCCAATTCTTTCCTCCACCACAGCGGAGCTTTACGAAGCAAACACTCATTGCTATGCTGTGCACCGCAAAAAAGCTTTTGCGGCTCATGTGGCATGCGCAAAAGCAGGAGTGTTCTTCAATGTTGTTCCAGCTGCGTCAATCCTTTTTCCTCTTTCTGACCGCTACCATTTGGGGCTCAGGATTCGTCGCCCAATCCGTGGGCATGGATCACGTCACGCCTTTTACCTACACCTTTTTCCGCACTTTTTTAGGCGCCGTAGTGCTGCTGCCTATTGTCTTCTTAGTGCACCGTCGCCTCAAAAAGCAAGCCCAGCAAATTGCCGCTGGAGAAATCCCTGCCAGCAAAATCCACGGACGCGAGGGCCCGTTTAATACCCCAAAGGATCTCTTTTGGGGCTCAATTTGCTGTGGTGCCTGCTTAGTAGCAGCCGAGTCCTTTCAGCAATTTGGTTTGGTCACCACCGATGCCGGTAAGGCCGGTTTCTTGACCTCAATGTACATCGTGATCGTACCGATCTTAGGCTTATTTATCGGTAAAAAGCTCAATGCCAACATTGTGGTCGGTGTGGTGTTATCCTTAGTCGGTCTCTACCTGCTGTGCATTAAAGCAGGCGGCAGTTTTTCCTTAGAGCGCGGTGATACCCTCATTCTCATCTGCGCTGTGGTTTTCTCTTTCCACATCCTCACCATTGACTACTTTGTGCGCCGTTGCGACGGTGTCTACCTCTCCTGTGGTCAGTTCTTTGCGGCCTCGCTGATCGCCTTTATCTTAATGGTGGTCGTCGATGGTGATGTTTTCTCTTGGGATAACGTCTTTGCTGCAGGCTTAGCTATTTTATGGTCAGGCATCATGAGTAATGGTGTGGCCTATACCCTTCAGGTGGTAGGCCAGCGTGGTATGCACCCTACCATTGCCACTTTAATCATGTCCTTAGAGTCCGTAATGGCCGTGGTCTTTGGCACACTGCTGCTTGATGAGCGCATGACCTCACGTGAGGGTATTGGCTGCGCTTTACTGCTGGCAGCCGTGCTCATTGCGCAAATTAGCCCGCGCATGCTGCTCTCGTTGTGGCAACAGCGGAAGCAAGCACAGATCATTGTGCAAGAGCAGCCAGAGACAACAACTCAGCGCACAGACACCACCGCTAAGAGCGCGGCGCCAGTGGAGGCAGTGCAGCCTGCTGTGGTCACGGTAGAAGAGCGCCGTTAATCCGCTACCCGCTACCACCTGTCAGCACCTACTCCCTTTATGATACTGTCTTGGGCCATTCCGCTTCTTACGAAGCGGCCTGAGGCGCTAACAACGCAAAGGCGCCCAAGACGCTAAGGCACCAAAGGCGCTCATAGCGCAGGCTATCCCGCTGCACCGCATCATCTGCGAGTCTTACCCCAAGAGGAATGATGTGCTTACTCCTTGAGTCGTACCGCCTCTTAATGGTTATGGCCCTGCTGCCAGCTGCCTTACCTACCACCTGTAGCCTCACCCCTCACCACCCACGCCTCTCTTTATCTCATCTCTCCTCACCTACACCACCCGCCATTCCCTCTGCTCTCCGCTCTTAGCTGTAGCCACAGCATCCCCGCGCTGCACACCTCAACTTGGAAGTAAGCAAGCGCGCCGCTGACCACTCTTAGCTCTAAACTTGTATGGTAGTGCTGCAAGTTTGTACCAAAATAGTGCATTTATCACGCAAAACAGCGGCGTAAGTTTCGCCTCTGCTAATAGCCGTGAAGATAAGCTCTGACCATGATTTGCAGTGCTCCATATGGTGAGAAAATGCCTTGTTTTAGCACTTAGAACGCATCACCATGGGGCTTTTGCCTGTATAATTGCACGGATAACGTAAAACCAACTTAAGCCGCAACTTAAGACATAGTTTTACGCGCGCACCCCCAAGACGTAACTGGGGAGCTGACGCCCTATCGTGTGCTTCCCCATGCACATCACTTCAATCAGATTGAGAGGAACAGCGCTTCATCACAGCATACGCTTTGCGCTTACCTGCTGCCCTATCCTCTAGCGTTTGTCATCTAAGTTCTGCCCTCTATGTCCCCCTCGCTATAAGCCCCTCCAGCCTGCACAGCAATGGAGTAAGTGCTGCTAGGGGACGTATACAGCTGTATACACAGCCGTATACCACAGGCCGACAGAGACAAAATGCCAATGCTCATGCTAAGGAGCTACGCAGTAAGACACCAAGCTCTGCTGTCCTTGCGCTTTTTGGTTAGCTTATGGACTTTGCCGCAATCCAAGATCTCATTAAGCAGCATGACGTGAAGTATGCTGATCTCCGCTTTACCAACACCAAGGGTAAAGAGCAGCACATTACCCTGCCTATCAACCTCATCACCGAATCCTTCTTTAGCGACGGCAAGCTCTTTGACGGCTCGTCGATGCCTGGCTGGTGCACCATCAACAAGTCCGACATGCTGTTGATGCCAATCGATGGTGATGTCTACTTAGATCCTTTCTTTGATGTCCCAACGCTGATCATCCGCTGCGACATTCTCGATCCACAGACCTTAGGTGGTTACGAGAAGGATCCACGTTCTATCGCCCGTCGTGCAGAGAACTTTATGCGCGAAATGGGCGTGGGTGATGACGCCCTCTTTGGCCCTGAGTTAGAGTTCTACATGTTTGACTCGATCCGCTTCGAGCACGACATGTCTGGCTGCATGGTCAAGATTGAGGACTACGAGGCGGCATGGAACAGCGGCCGTAACTACGAGCACCGTCCAAACTTAGGACACCGCCCAATGGTGCAAGGTGGTTACTTCCCAGTGCCACCAGTGGACTCCTCGCAGAATATCCGCACCGCCATGTGCGAGACCTTAAAGCTCTTTGGTATGGAGCCGGAGGCGCACCATCACGAGGTGGGCACCGCTGGTCAAAACGAGATTGCGACCAAGTTCAACACCCTCACGCGCAAGGCCGATGAGGTCATGAACTACAAGTACGTGGTGCAAAACGTGGCTGACCGCCACCACAAGACCGCTACCTTTATGCCAAAGCCAATGCGTGGCGAGGCCGGTTCGGGTATGCACTGCCATATCTCCATCGTCAAGGACGGTAACAACATCTTTGCCGGTAACCAATACGGCGGCCTGTCGCAAGATGCTATCTACTTCATTGGCGGTATCATCAAGCACGCTAAGTCGTTAAACGCCTTTACTAACCCATCGACCAACTCCTACAAGCGCTTAGTGCCACACTTTGAGGCCCCTGTGCTCTTAGCCTACTCGGCTTCTAACCGCTCGGCCGCGATCCGCATTCCACATGCGGTTAACCCAAAGACGGCTCACATCGAAGTGCGCTTCCCAGATGGCTTAGCTAACCCATATCTGGCCTTTGCGGCGATGTTAATGGCGGGCTTAGACGGCATCTTAAATAAGATCCACCCAGGCGATCCATTAGACAAGAACCTCTACGACTTACCACCTGAGGAGCTCACTGGCATTCCACAGGTTGCTGACTCCTTAGGCGAGGCCTTACAGGCTTTACGTGAGGATCACGACTACCTCTTAGAGGGCGGTGTGTTCTCTGAGGAGGCGATCAATGCTTACATCGCCTTAAAGGACGAAGAGGTGTCCTTAGTGCGCAATACGCCACACCCAACTGAGTTTGAGCTCTACTACAGCCTCTAATTAGGCCAAGTACCAGCTCGATACTCTCTGCCACTCTCTACCACTCCCCTCTACACAGCCCAAGGGTGCCGCGCGCTCTTGGGCTGTGTTGTTTCTGCAGATGGTAAAAAAGCAACGCTGTACAGCTGGACAGTACAGCACTGTACAGCCGGTAATGAGCCACAAAGCACCACGACCAAAAGTGGCAGCTACCTACCCCAGAGTGTATCCCCGCGCCTCAATATCACTGCGCTACTCTCGAGATAAGGCGCCGTCAGGCGCTGTTAGGTTACCTGCCCAGTATCCCCTAACAAGCGACCCTCAGTTACCGTCGAGTGGGTGTTTGCGCGTGACAAACTCTCGACCAGTGCGTTCGACAACCCTTTAGAGGTAGTTGTGTGCTTCAAGGTGGCACGCAATCGCACCGGTCGTTACTTCTTAAGATCTTAGGCTCATGGTGCCGTCAGCATCTCGCTCTTTTCTCCGCTGTCCCCACCCTCACAAAGTCCCACCATACAGCAGCACCCTGCTCTGGCTATAAGAGCATAAACAAGGCCTTTGTGTGCCATGAGCGCGCATGCAGCCCTTGACGTGCGTTGTATAATAGCCCCCGCTATACGCTCCCCACACTTTCTTCCTATAGCACAGCCAACGGAGCAAGCGCCCCTGCACTGCTCTTATTTCTCCGCTTTTTTACTAAGGAGATCGTTGCGTTCAAGCTTCCATTAGGCTTGGTTCCCTGTGAACAGCTCTCATTAGGCTGAATGCAACCTCGTTCTATGCCAACACCCCGTACCATGCTCGTCACTACCGCTCTGCCTTATGCCAACGGCCCTATTCACCTTGGTCATATCTTAGAGCACATCCAATCTGATATCTTCGTCCGCTACCATCGCGCCATTGGGGATCAGGTCTATTACGTCTGCGCCGACGATTGCCACGGCACCCCAATCATGATCAAAGCGCACAACATGGGTATCACCCCTGAGGAGCTAATTAAGCAAGTCGGTGTGTCGCATAAAGCTGATTTCGACGGCTTTTTGATCTCCTACGACAACTACTATCGCACCCACTCGCCAGAGAACCAGTACTTCTCCTCTGAGATCTACAAAAAGCTGCGTGATGATGGTTATATCACCACCCGCACCATCTCCCAGCTCTACGATCCAGAGAAGAACATGTTCCTCCCAGATCGCTTCGTCAAAGGCACCTGCCCACGCTGCGGCGCCAAAGACCAGTATGGCGATAACTGTGAGGTCTGCTCTGCCACCTACGATCCAACTGATCTCAAGGACGCTTACTCCACCATCTCTGGTGCCAAGCCAGTGCTCAAAGAGTCGCTGCACTACTTCTTTGACCTGCCAAAGTTTAACGAATTCTTACAGGACTACGTCCACAACTCCGGTGCGATCAGCACTGCTATGGCGCACAAGCTCGATGAGTGGTTTGACCAAGGCTTAAAGCAATGGGATATCTCCCGTGATGCCCCATACTTTGGCTTTGAGATCCCAGACACCGAGAACAAGTACTTCTACGTGTGGCTGGACGCACCTATTGGCTACATGGCCTCCTTTAAGAACTTCTGTGACCAAAAGGGCATCGACTTTAACGAGTTCTTTAAGGCCGACTCTACCCATGAGCTTTACCACTTCATTGGTAAGGACATCGTTTACTTCCACACCCTGTTCTGGCCAGCAACCTTAAAGGGTGCGGGTTTACGTCTGCCAAATGGTGTCTTTGTCCACGGCTATGTCACGGTCAATGGCGCCAAGATGTCCAAGTCTAAGGGCACCTTTATTCAGGCTAACACCTACTTAAAGCACTTAAAGCCAGAGTGCTTACGCTACTACTTTGCCTCCAAGCTCACCTCCGATGCGGTGGACTTAGACCTGTCCTTAGATGACTTCCAGGCCAAGATCAACTCCGATATCGTCGGTAAGATCGTGAACTTAGCCTCTCGTTGCGCTGGTTTTATCACCAAGCGCTTTGATGGCAAGTTAGCCGCCGAGCCATTTGACAGCGAGTTAATGGCAAAGCTCTCTGCTATTGCTGACACCGTTAACCAAGGCTACGCCAGCCGTAACTACGCTGAGGCCATTCGTGCCATTATGGGCCTTGCAGATGAGGCTAACCGCTACATCGACCATCAAGCCCCATGGGTTCTGGCCAAGGAAGAGGGTCAAGAGGAAAAGCTGCAGCGTGTCTGCACTGATGGCCTCAACGCCTTTAAGGCTATCATCACCTACTTAAGTCCAGTGCTGCCTGAGATTTATATCAAGGCCCAAGAGTTCTTAAACGACCCACTGGAGTTTAAGAACGCAGCGACCCCACTTTTAAACCACAGCATCAATAAGTTCACCCCAATGTTCACGCGCATCGATCCAAAGGCGATCGAGGCCATGATTGAGGACAGCAAGAAGGACTTAGCGGCGATGAACGCCACGGCCTCTAAGGAGCCAGCTGCTGCGACTAAGTCTAAGGCCGATGGTGCGACGGAGTACGAGCCACTGGCAGAGGAGATCACCATTGATGACTTTGCCAAGATCGACTTACGTGTGGCTACCATCTTAAAGGCCGAGCAAGTTGAGGGTGCCCGCAAGTTACTGCGCTTAGAGCTGGATTTAGGCTTTGAACAGCGTCAGGTCTTTGCTGGTATTAAGTCCGCCTATAAGGATCCAGCGGCCTTAGTGGGCCGTCAAGTGGTGTTTGTGGCCAACTTAAAGGCTCGCCAGATGAAGTTTGGTCTGTCGCAGGGCATGATCATGGCCGCTGGCCCTGGCGGTGAGGATATCTTCCTCTTATCGCCAGATGCTGGTGCCAAGAACGGAGACCGTATCCACTAAGGAGCAAGTGCTCTCCTCAGTGACGGTTGCAAGGTTAAGTTAGGGTACATCCCACACCGTGGGATGAAGGGGGCAGTTGAGCCTCAGCTTATCTTTAGTTGGGGCAGCATGCTTGCCTTAAACTCCGTCAGCTCTTAAGTCAGTTGCTCCGCAGAGCAGTGCAGCATAGCGCGTGGCTGCAGGCCACTCCAATACCACTACCGGCAGTTGCGCTGGCACGCTAAGAAACGACTGACTTATAGTGATGGCCTTTAGGGTAATAATGGTGCAGCGTCTGACGCTATGATTAGACGCACCAGCCAAATTCATCTCGAGGTGGGTATTTGCCCTTACGCCTCCCATCTTTTGTCACTGATTAGATCGCTTCTTCCTCAGCACAGCACTCCCGTTTCTTCAGCAGGGGAATGGCGTTGAAGCACACTTACAGCGCCCACCCCTGCTGCTACGCGCGCCAGCGCGCTCCGCACTCCATACCGTCCTCTCTTTTAGTCCTCTCAGCTCTCTTCCTCTCTGCGCTTTCACCTCGCGAATGATAGCCCAGCTCTGCGCTCTTAGCAGTGCTTGTGCACGCTCAGCAACGCCCCTGCACCACCTGTGGTGGTAGTGGCTACGGTCTTACTGGTAGTGCTCCCGCATCTTCCCTCGTAGTTGCCTGTCACTACCCTGAGAATAGGCCTTTGCTGCGGCGCTCTCTCGAGATAAGGCGCCGTCAGGCGCTGTTAGGTTACCTCCTCTGTAACCGCCACTAAAGCTGTGAGCACAGCCACTTGTCAGCTACCATACATGGCGCTATCATGAGCTTCCTTTCTAAAAAGACCTCGTGAACCTTTTTCATAGAGCAGCTGAGGGAGAGTCCCGCACTCTATTTTTGGTTGTTCGCGCCACAATCACTCTATAGCCATGCCAGCACCATCCCCTGCTTACAGTGATCTTGGTTGGTACTGAGCAAACGCGCTATAGGTGCAGCGAGGTGAGCATGAGCAATCCCCACAAAACCGTTGCTTCCCAACTCGTCGTTCTCTTCAAACTTGCCATCCCTATCATCTTAGGCAACTTTGCCTACGCCGTTCTTAACATTACTGACGTCCTCATGGCCGGTATGGCCGGTACCCCTGATCAAGCCGGTGTCGCTGTAGGTGGCTCCTTTTTCTACCCTGCGATGACCTTTGTCATCGGTATGATCTCCGCACTCCATCCGGTGATCTCGCACCATTGCGGCGCCAACACCAAAGAACACATTCCTCAGACCTTAGCCCACGCCATTATCGCCTGCTTAGGCTTTGCGCTGGTCATTATGGTGATTTTGCTGGTCTTAGCGCTCTTATTCCTTGAAATGGACGCCGATCAGCGTATGGAGGAGGTCGCTCGCTACTACGTAGTGTGCGTGGCCTTTACCGTGCCGATCACCGCTATCTACAACTCCTCACGCGCTTATTGTGAGGCCATGGGCAATACCCGTGCGACGCTGTACTTTGGCCTCTTAGCCGTGGTGCTCAACGTCCCTCTCAACTACTGCTTTATTTTCGGCAAGTTCGGCTTACCAGCCTTAGGCGGTATCGGCTGTGGTGTGGCTACCGTGATCTCCATGCTGCTTTCCACGGTCATCCTCTTTTTGTACATCAGAGTAAAGCCACAGCTGTGGGCTTACTTCTTCCTAAAGAACACGCAAGGCATCAACCGCAAAGGCGTCTGGGATTACATCAAGCTGTCCCTGCCTTTAGGCGTTTCGACCTCAGTGGAGAGCTCGTGCTTTGCCCTCATTGCCTTGCTCTTAAGCCCATTGGGCCCTGTGAATGTCTCTGCTCACACTATCCCGATGTCGCTGACAAGCTTTGTCTTTAACATCCCGCTCTCGGTAGGCATCGCGTCGGCTATTATGATTGGCTACGCCCTTGGCCAAGGTAATCTTCAGACGCTGCGTCTCAACATTAAGGCCATTTACACCTCGACGCTGATCTGCTTTGGTTTGAGCTTTCTCATTATCTTCTGTGGACGTCATGACCTGCCACGGCTCTTCTCCACTGATCCCGAGGTCTTAGCGCTGGCCTCGATTCTGATGCTCTTTGCGGCAGCCAATCTCATTGTGGATGACCTACAGACGCTGCAATTTGCCATTTTGCGTGGCTTTAAGGACTCAAAAGCGATCTTGGTGATCACCGTCATTGCCTTCTATGTGGTGGCCTTACCACTGGGCATCAGTCTCTGCTACGGCTACATTGAGCTGCCAATCTTTGTGACGCTTTTTGGTGAGCAGGGCTTGCAGGGGCCGCGTGGCTTTTGGGTGGCTCTATTCTGTGGCTTAGCGGTGGCCTCGGCTTTAAGCTGCTGGCGCGTCTTCCACCACTTTAGAGCCATCAAGGCTGAGCTTAAGGCCCAAGCGGCAGCAGCTAAACCAACAGATGATAGCACTGCTCTGCAGACAGGCCCTGCTGACGCTGCAACAGCACCGGTAGCACACTCCTAAAACCCTAAAACAGGCAGCCAGTCGCTAAGCTAAGGCGTGTTTGGAGCGCCCCTACCCCAAAGCTAAAGTGTATGCGCTGTTGCTCTGAGTGCACTCTCTGTTGAAGATCTGATTAGGTCTGCCGCCCAAGCAAAAAGCCGTGCCTGCTTACAGGTCACGGCTTTGTTGTCTTCAGCTTCTACCGGAGCTGAGAGTACAGTCCCGCCCCTTAAGGCTGTGCTGTAGGAGACGCTGCTGTAGCTGCAGAAGCTGACTCCGGTTGCTCATCCCACGTCACGCAGTTAATGCTGGCGTAGTCCTTTTCATAAAACAGCGGCCCGACGTTCTCCATACCCGCTGCCAGCTGCAAGCGCCGCTGATCGCTATCCGCAGTCGTCTGCGTCAACTGCTTATTGTGGTACGCGAAATACTCCGCTGGACGCTGTGGCGTTAAGGAGATCACGCCCTTTTGATCATACAGAGCAAAGACATCGTTGTACTGCATCACCGCACGCTCCTTCGCATCTGGCAAGAGCAGGTTTTGCCCGACCAATGGCACAGCACCACTAAAGCCCGCTAATGATAGCAGCGTCACTGGCACATCAATCTGCGACACGATACGGTTATCCTCACGTGGCTCAATGTTAGGGGCAATGATGACACCTGGTATATGGAACTTATTGACAGGAATCGCGCCTTGGCCGCGCACCTTGCTCTCATGATCGGCAATAACTAAGAAGACCGTATCCTTGCCATACTCCGCGCTAAGCGCCTTTTGCATGTATTGGCCTAAGGCGTAGTCAGCGTACTTCACCGCTAAATAGCGCGGGCTGGACTCCACATTTGGATCATCGATAGTGACCTTGCCAGGTGGGATATCAAAAGGATCGTGGAAGGAGCTCGAGAAGATCACCGCAAAGAACTTTTGCCCCGCCGCGTACTGCTGCGTAAAGAGCTCGTGCGCACGGTTAAACAGATCCTCGTCACTCACACCCCAAGAGGCCACAAACTGCGGATTGGTGTAATCCTTTTGCTCAATCACGCTATCCATGCCATTGGCAAGGAAGTACGAGCGCATGTTATCGAAATGGCTCTCACCGCCATAGACAAAGGTGGTGGCATAGCCCTTTTGCTTAAAGATCGCCGCTAACGTAGCGTAGCTTGACGTTGCTGACGGCGCTGGCAATTTCACAATGCTCTCTAAAGGGCTTGGAGGGAAACCAGCTGTTACCGCCTCGATACCACGGATCGAGCGATGTCCTGCTGCGTAGAGATTGTTAAACCACCAACCATGCTCTTTGAGCTTTTCCAGCTCTGGCGTCAGCGGCAGGCCGCCTAAACTCTCCACAAAGTCAGCGCCCATCGACTCCTCAAGCACGACCACCACATTGTAGAGCTTGCCAGGTTGGTATGGCGCAATGTGCTGACGTAATGGGCAGGAGGGCCACGTCTTAGCAGGGGTACGCGTCGAGAACTCCTGCGCTGCGGCCAATACTTCGTTTTCTGGCAGCAGCTTATAAATGTTGTCGCTGCTTACTTGCGTGTCATTGAGATGCACTAAGGCATAAGCGGCACTGTAGCTGGAATTGACTGGTAAGCTATTGACCAGCGGGCTCGGACAAAAGGCTGCCATAGACGGATTGAGCGGACGGTGACCTAAGGTTGAGCGAATGCCCAGAGGCACAATGGTCAGCACCAAGAGCAATTGCACTACGGCTAAGATGAGCCCGCGATTGAGCCAGCGCAAACGCAAAGTTGGCGCAGCTGCTTCTTTGGTAGCAGCGTCACTGCCATTGCTATTGGCACTGCTACTGCCACTGCTACTGCTGTCCTTGCTGTGGTCAGCCACCGTTAGTGCTTGCTGACTTAAGCGCTTAAAAGCCCAGCCACTTAAGTACCAGCACGCGACAAACGCCGCTGCGGTAAGCGCCAGCGACAGTAGCAGCTCTAACTTGTGGCCACCCCACAGGGTTTTGATGACTTCGGTAGGATAAATGAGGTACTTAACGTAGATGTTGTTAGGGCGCACGCCATACTCAAGGATAAAGCCTGGCGTGGCCGCTTCATTCATGATAAGAAAGGCACCAGCTGCCGCCAAATAGAACCGTACAATCCACACCAAAACACGCGGCAGAGCACCTAAAAGCGAGCAGATGCTAAGAAGTAAAAGCACTGGCGCCAGTAAGCCACAGATGGACGCGAAGTCAAAGCGCAAACCATAGAGCAAGACCGTAATGGCGCCGCTCTCGGGGATAACATCCCATTGCCAAAGCATGAGGCCAATGCGGCTTACAGAAAGCAAGGCCATGTAGACGGCAAAGATTACCAGAATTGGCCCTAAACCAAAGTGCCAACCCCAAGGAAGTAATAGATACTTAGAGGTGTGCGTGTGCGTGCGTGCGTGCGTGCGTGCGTGTGTGATCATGGACTGCTGATTCTATGTTAGATCTATTTGCAAGCAGGGAGCTACGAACTGGTGCATATTTTCCCATAACTAAACGCCAAGACGATGTGCAGCGCTCATCAGCAAAGAAGATAAGCCGCCAACCACAAAGCAAACACTGACACGCCACCATGTGCGCGGGCTAAATGGTTAGTAGAAGCAGCTATTTTTCTTGGTCGCTAGGCGCGTGTTATATCTTGGCTCCGCAAACCTCCGTAATCTCCCTTAAATACAAGCACCAGCTGCTCTCCCTGATCTAGCTTGTCTGTGGTGACCAAAGTATGAGCAGAGCGCACTGTTACAGCCATTGCGAGAGTATTGCCCGCCACTAAAGCCACCAGCTGCGCCGCATCTCTAACGGCGCTGGGGTAAAGCGATTTTTCCCCAACCGCTAAGATATGGCTTTTGTGTGAGAGTGGAGCTGTTTGCGACTACCACTCAAAGGTAAGGCGCTTAGCCTTGACGCTGAGCGTGCCTACTGCCCACTGGCAGGTGTCTCTGCGGTAGGTTTCTGGCTAGTGAGCGGTGCTCCCCCATGGGAAAAACGCCCTCATATCCCTCATAGGAGGTGCTGCTCTGCAGCCACAAAGCCACGCTATCGGCTAAAGCGTGAAGTCTCCATGTGCTTACGCACATGGCTTCCTCCCGTTTTAATAGGGAGGGTCCTGAACAAGAATACAATCCTACCTCAGCACCGTTCCAAA